>JAIDLO010000168.1 GCA_029050995.1 Eubacterium sp.
CTTCCCTATTTATACAAATTATTTTTCTTTTATGAAACTGTTTCACAAAAGGAGTGTGCTTTATGAAACGCGAAGAGTTTGGCGAATTACCACAGATTGTTCAGCAGTATCTTTTATATTTAGAAGCAATTAAAGGTCATTCTGAATTATCTGTAATCGAATATGCATCTGATTTAAGAACTTTTTTCAGATACATTATGCGCCAGAAAGGCTTAGTTGACAAAAAAACGGATGATTCAGAGATTGATTTATCCCCTATCGACATCAGCTTTATAAAGAAGATTACTTTGAATGACGCTTATCAGTTTTTAATTTACTGCAAAAACGAAAGAAAAAACAACGAAAACACGCGTGCAAGGCGTGTTATTGCGGTAAGAAGATTTTTTATTTACTTAACGGATAATCAAGGCTTGCTTGAATACAATCCTATGAAAAATCTTGATATTCCCAAAACAAAAAAAGCTCTTCCAAAGTATTTAACTCTGGAAGAGGCTGAAAGGCTGTTAGCTGTTGTTGACGGACCTTACAAGGAAAGAGATTATGCAATTATAACGCTGTTTTTAAACTGCGGTATGCGTCTTGCTGAGCTGGTTTCCATTGATTATAATGATATAAAAGCAGACGGATCCCTTGTTATTACCGGTAAAGGAAACAAGGAAAGAACAGTTTATCTGAACCAAGCCTGCATAGATGCAATAACTGCTTATATGAAAAAAAGACCTAATGACGGCGTTCGTGACAGAGCATTGTTTTTAAGCTCAAGAAATCAGCGAATCAGCCCGAAAACCGTTCAGCATATTGTTTATACCAATCTGGATAAGGCTGGTCTTGGCGACAGAGGTTTATCCGTACATAAGCTTCGCCACACGGCTGCAACATTAATGTATCAGCACGGAAAGGTTGATGTTTTGCTTTTGAAAGAAATTCTCGGTCACGAAAATCTCGGCACAACCGAGATTTACACGCATATTGCCGATGAAGCTACCAGAAAAGCAATTGAATCAAATCCATTAAGCAGTCAAAAATCTAAATGGAAATAATGCCGTTCAGCGCTGTACATACAGCAGTATTTACAACTGCAACAATTGCAATTAATCCTGCATAAGCCAAATATCTTTTCAGATATGTCTTGTAGTTAAATTCTTCAGACATATCTGATTTTTTTACTGTTATCTGATAAATTCTTTTGCTTAAATCAAAGCTCATTGAAACCGAATAGATAACAACTGTTAAAAACAGGCATACATACGGCGCAACCATAAGAAGCGAATAACCAATGCCCTTAACACCGTAGTTTATATAATAATATGCTATCTTCATTCCTGCTTCAAAGCCGATTATATATGGAATTGCATTGATGATCGGAAAGCCGACAAGGCAAACGCCAAGCAAAACCGAAACGGCAAAAACAAGCATATATATGCTTAAATTATTTAAAAGCAGCTGCATAAATTCCTCATTTGAGGAATTCAGAACCTTGTTTAACACTTCATTCTGGCAGTTTCTGTAAATAAAAGAACCCGAAAGCAAGCCAGCAATATAAAATAAAATCGAGTATATATATGTTTTATTTTCGCTGAAAAGTGTATAAAAATCTTTTCTATCCGTTTTTATGATTTCAAGCGGCTTAAATTCCTTTTTAAAATCCTTATTAAATTCTTCTTCGCCTTTTAATTCAAAACTATCCATTTATTTTACCTTATATTTCTTTTTTGTTTTCGTAGATAAATACCCAAAAAATCCGCTTATAATTAAAACAATACCTAATTTGATTAAGAAATGTATGATAT
>JAIDLO010000169.1 GCA_029050995.1 Eubacterium sp.
AAAACCCCCGCCCCCCTGCTTGCGGGGGTTTAATTGCCCACACTCCGTCGGGTCTTGATTATCTTTCTCTTTCCCGTGAGGCTGCAACGCTTTCGGGCGGCGAGGCACAGCGTATCCGCCTTGCAACGCAGATTGGCTCTTCTTTAACAGGTGTTCTGTATATTCTTGATGAACCGTCTATCGGTCTGCATCAAAGAGATAATGAAAAATTATTAGGAACTCTAAGGCATCTTCGTGATTTGGGCAATACACTGATTGTTGTTGAGCATGATGAGGACACAATGCGTGCTGCCGATTATGTTGTTGATATCGGACCGGGCGCAGGTGTGCACGGCGGAGAGCTGATTGCAGCAGGCTCTGTTGAAGATATTATCCATTGTGAAAACTCAATTACAGGCCAGTATTTAAGCGGTAAAAAGCAGATTCCCGTTCCCGATAAAAGAAGAAAAGGCAACGGCCATAAATTAACGGTTATGGGCGCTAAGGAAAACAACCTTAAAAATATTAATGTTGATATTCCGCTTGGTCAGTTTGTTGCTGTAACAGGTGTTTCGGGCTCGGGTAAATCAAGCCTTGTCAATGAAATTATTTATAAGCACCTTGCAAATGAATTAAACAAAGCAAAGAAGCGTCCGGGCGAGTTCAAGGTTATTAAGGGTACGGAATTCCTTGATAAGGTTATTGATATAGATCAGTCCCCAATCGGCAGAACGCCTCGTTCAAACCCTGCAACCTATACGGGTGTGTTCAATGATATCCGTGATTTGTTTGCAGAAACCCCCGATGCAAAAATAAGAGGTTATAAGTCAAACCGCTTTTCCTTTAATGTTAAAGGCGGCAGATGCGAAGCCTGCCAGGGCGATGGTATTGTTAAAATAGAAATGCATTTCCTTGCTGATATCTATGTTCCGTGTGATGTGTGCGGCGGTCAGCGCTATAATCGTGAAACGCTTGAAGTTAAGTTCAAGGGAAAAAGTATTTATGAAGTGCTTGAAATGACGGTTGATGAGGGTCTTGAATTCTTCAAGCAGCAGCCTAAAATCTATCGTAAGCTGAAAACGCTTTCTGATGTTGGTCTGGGCTATATCAAAATCGGTCAGCCTGCAACAACGCTTTCTGGCGGCGAGGCACAGCGTGTAAAGCTTGCCACAGAGCTTATGAAGCGTTCAACAGGAAAAACCATTTATATCCTTGATGAGCCTACTACAGGGCTTCACACGGCTGATGTTCATAGGCTGATCAATGTCCTTAATGCACTTGTTGATAAGGGCAATACTGTGCTTGTTATTGAGCATAACCTTGATGTTATCAAAACAGCCGATTATATTATAGATTTAGGTCCTGAGGGCGGAAAAGGCGGCGGAACGGTTATCGCCAAGGGTACGCCCGAAGAGGTTGCTAAATCAAAGAAATCATACACTGCAAAATATTTAAAACCACTTTTAGAGAAATAATATGAAAGATATAATATTAAAACTTGAAGAAAACTATTTTTTAAGTGATGAAGAATTCAGGCTTCTTATTGAAGACGAAAGCGAAGAAATATTGAATTTTCTTAACAAAAGAGCTGAAGCTGTAAGAAAAAAAGTCTACGGCAATGCAGTTTATATAAGAGGTTTGATTGAATTTACAAATTATTGTAAAAACGATTGCTATTACTGCGGCATACGCAAAAGCAATAGTCAGGCTGAACGCTATCGCCTTACTGCCGAGCAGATTCTGGATTGCTGTGAAACTGGCTATGCTCTCGGCTTCCGCACCTTTGTTTTGCAGGGCGGCGAAGACGGCTTTTTTACAGACGAAAAAATGGTTGAAATCATAAAACAAATAAAAAATGCCTATCCCGATTGTGCGCTTACACTTTCTATCGGAGAACGCTCTTATGACAGTTATAAGGCATTTTTTGATGCAGGGGCAGATCGTTATTTATTGCGTCATGAAACGGCTGATTGTGCACATTACAGCCGCCTTCATCCAAGTAATTTGTCGCTCGAAAACAGGATGAAATGTCTTTATGATTTAAAGAAAATCGGCTTTCAAGTTGGCTGCGGTTTTATGGTCGGTTCGCCTTATCAAACAACAGAGAGTATAATTTCGGATTTGAAATTTATCAAAGAATTAAGTCCCCATATGGTCGGTATCGGTCCTTTTGTTCCGCATAATGCAACGCCTTTTAAGAATTTTGAACAGGGCAGTTTGAATCTGACTTTAAAGCTTTTAAGCATTATCAGATTAATGCTTCCCAATGTTCTCCTTCCTGCCACAACTGCGCTTGGTACAATAGATTCTATGGGCAGAGAAAAGGGAATTCTTGCAGGTGCAAATGTTGTTATGCCCAATCTTTCGCCAAGGGATGTGCGTAAAAAATATCTTCTTTATGATAATAAAATTTGCACAGGCGATGAAGCTGCTGAGTGTATTTTATGTATGAAAAACAGAATGAAAAGCATAGGATATGAGATTGTAACCAACAGGGGAGATCACAAAAAAAATATAACAAGGAGTAATATTGATTATGGCAGAAAATCTGAATCAAACACCGAATGCCAATAGAGTTCATATCGCTTTTTTCGGCAAAAGAAATGCCGGAAAATCAAGCGTTGTAAATGCGGTTACAGGGCAGAATTTATCCATTGTTTCCGATGTCCTCGGAACAACTACGGATCCTGTTTCAAAGGCAATGGAGCTTTTGCCTGTCGGTCCTGTTGTGATTATTGATACACCCGGAATAGACGACAGCGGCGAAATAGGGGAGCTCAGAGTACAAAAAACAAAGCAAATTCTGAATAAAACCGATGTTGCTGTTCTTGTGGTTGATAGTGTAACGGGCAAATCGGATTGTGATGAAGAGCTGATTGCTCTATTCAAGGCAAAGGAAATTCCGTACATAGTTGTTTATAATAAATTCGATTTAAAATGTATTGATAAGCTTACAGAAAATGAAATATCTGTCAGTGCAAAAACATGCGAAAATATCAATGCCTTAAAAGAAATAATTGCACTTTTCGGAAATAAAGAAAAAATTACGAATTGTATAATTTGTGACAAGCTAAAAAAAGATGATATTGTTATCCTTGTAACCCCGATAGACGGCTCTGCACCAAAGGGCAGAATGATTTTACCGCAGGTGCAGACGATAAGAGATATCCTTGATGCAGCTGCCGTTTGCGTAACCGTTCAGCCGGAACAGCTTTCATTTACGCTTGATAATCTGAAAACGAAACCAAAGCTTGTTGTAACGGACAGTCAGGTATTCGGCAAGGTTAAGCAGCTTGTTCCCGATGATATTCCGTTAACCTCGTTTTCAATTCTCATGGCAAACTTCAAAGGTATTCTGAAAACAGCAGTCAAGGGTGCAGCAAGTATAGAAAAGCTGAAAAACGGCGATATTGTGCTGATTTCAGAGGGCTGTACGCATCACAGACAATGTGAAGATATAGGTACAGTTAAGCTTCCGAATTGGCTGGAACAGTACACAAATAAGGACTTTAAATTTGAATTTACATCAGGCGGAGAATTTCCTGAGGATTTAAGTAAGTATGCACTTGTCATTCATTGCGGCGGCTGTATGCTCAATGAAAAGGAAATGCTGTATCGTCAGAAATCTGCTGAAACGCAAAACATTCCGTTTACAAATTACGGAACGGCAATCGCTTATATGAATGGAATTTTAAAGCGGAGTTTAGAAATTTTTCCCGAGATACAAAACGAAATATTGTGATAAAAAAGGGCAATCTGAGAAATCAGATTGTCCTTTTTTATTTTACAAATCGTATATTTATTTGTGGCTTTTAATTCTCCTCAAAGCATTCTTTTCAAGCCTGCTTACCTGTGCCTGAGATATCCCAACCTCTTTTGCAACCTCCATCTGTGTTTTTCCCTGCATAAAGCGAAGGTACATAATGTTTCGCTCTCGGTCGTCCAGATTTTTTATTTCATCTTTTATCATAATTTCGTCTATCCAGTCTGTGTCGCAATTGCTGTCGCCAACCTGATCCATAACATAAATTGTGTCGCCTCCGTCACTGTAAACAGGCTCATAGAGCGAAACAGGGTCAACAATTGCTTCAAGCGCAAGTACAACATCGCTTTTTTTCATATCAAGCTCCTTTGCAATTTCCTCAATAGTAGGCTCTTTTTGATTTTGATTTATCAATCGTTCTTTAACCTGCATAGCTTTATAAGCTGTATCTTTCATGGATCTGGACACTCTTACCGGTGCACTGTCACGAAGAAATCTACGCACCTCGCCGATACACATGGGTACAGCGTAGGTTGAAAATTTCACATCTAAATCAAGGTTGAAGTTGTCAATCGCTTTTATAAGCCCGATAACACCAACCTGAAATAAATCATCCATGGATTCGCCTCTGTTCTGAAAACGCTGAATGACAGATAAAACAAGTCTTAAATTGCAGTTTATAAGCTCTTCTCTTGCCTTTTTATCTCCGCTTCTGGCTTTGCGCAGAAGCTCCATTTTTTCTTTTTCTTTAAGCACTTTTATTTCGTTTGTGTTAATCCCACAAATTTCAACCTTATTGTGTACCATACATAACCACCATTCCCAAAAAAAATTATGTACGGAAATAGTATTGGCTGAAATATGCTTGTTTATAATTGGCTTTGTGGAAATTTTGAGCAAATCACGAACATTTTTTGTTATCGAGTTTTTAGCAAAGTAGCATTTTTTGGTGGTATTGCTTGTCGAATTCGTATTTCTAAGTCACAAATTTGTGACATTTTTTTTAATTTTTTTGTCATAAATGCTTGTATTATTATTTATAATATATTATTATATATACTGTATATTTGTATCTTTCAACTAGATTGATGTAAAAAACCAATTTTCTCAATGCAGGAGGAGAATATTATGGGTAATTCGATAAGAAAACGAATTTTAGGGCTGTTTCTGGCGATTGTAACTTTTGTTACAGCGTTTATTCAGCCTGTTGGCTTCGTGGTTAATGCTGCTGATGGTATTACAGAAGCACCGCCGCTTAAGCTCTCTATGGAGTATAAGTCCGGCGGTAATGAAGCCGTGAACAAAGGCGAGTCCGATAAGGATGCGGGCCTGAATTTTGGCGGAACAGGAAACTATTCGTTAGTTGGTCGCGGAAAAGAAAAAGGTGTTATTGCCAATATCGCTATTGATATTGATGCAACAGAGGGTCAGGCTGAGGAAATTTATCTTGACCTTGATCTTCCTTTCTTCTATTTTGATGAGGACGGCACTTTCCGGACAACTTACAAAAAAAGCGAAGTTCCTGCTGCATATCTTGACGAAAACGGCGAGCCTATTATGGCTATTGTTTGTGAAATTGCAAATCCTGAATCTATAACTTCGTGGGATGTTAAATACGAAGAACAGCTTACAGGTAATGTTCACTTGCAGTCAAGAAGCCTTTCTGTAAGATCCGGTAACCAGATTAATTTACTTGTTCATTTCTACTACAAAGGTTATGTTCCTGAGAATACATCGGGTACAATAAAACTTGGCGGCGGATATGATAATTATCTTGATAAAAACAAAAAGGAATATGGTCCATGGTCTGTTCATCCCCAGAATGTAAAGGCTCCTGAGGCTCTATATACACTTGTTTGTTCAAACCTTCAATGGGAAGCAAGTGTTGAAGCTGTTGAGCCAAGAAACGCTTTGTGGGATAAGTATAACTACCTCGTTTATAAAGTAAAGATTGAGAACACCTCTGAAGATGCAGGAAGCTTTTACTATAAACAGACATATCGTTTTGCACTTCCTAACCAAGGTGACAGTAATGCTGAAGGCCTTTACTTTGAAGATGCAATGAAATGGATTTACAATGCAGACGGAGATCCGATTCAGAATGATCAATTCTATGCTGATAAGGATAGAGAACACGACTTTGTAGGTGTGCCTGGCAAAGGCGGCGTTATGATCTATGATGTAACAAATATCTCTCAGTCTACATTGGATGAATGGGATCTTATCTCTTTCGATAATGCTGTTGATGATTCCGGTAATACGCTGGAGCCTATGTCCTATAAGTTTACACAGGATGCCAGTGTAATTTTTGGTTATGAAGGAAATGTTTATGGCAGCAAGGACAGAGAAAATATTACTGATCCAGACGCGTTGGATACCTCATATAAAGAATTCTATGTTGCAATTCCAATGAAAACAGATATCAGAAATCATCATGATCCTGCTCGAATTCCTGCAGATATATATTATACAATCAAATTTGGTAACAACTACGACTGGACCAAAGTTGATCGTTCTAATGTGTGCAATGGTTTTGCGGAAATTGAAAATCGTTTTACTCACTCTAAATATGTTCTTGATGATAATGGTAAAAAGGTTCAGAATAAATATGTTGCCATTGGCGATGATGCTGATTATTATCTTGGTAACTTTGCAAATAAGGGCGAAGATATTTATGTAAATGGCGTATTAACAGAGCAGCTAAATAATGTTCCTGCTTTTAATGCAGCTGCTGTTGATACACATAATAAAGATTTAGATTTACAAAGAATTTCTATTCTTTTCAATTATGGTGTACCTTTCGCTTATCAAGCTCGTGAACCACAGCTTACTGATTGGTTTAAAGAAACAGGTACAGTCGAATTCGGTTTCTACACTATAGATACTGCTAAAAGTACGCCTGAAAAGACTGTTTATGTTTTAGATCCTGAAACAAAAAAACCGGTTATTACATATGTTCCTCTTGGTACAATGGTACCAGATGCTAGTTTAACAACCAGTACTGTTAAAGCATGGTCACTTGAAATCGGGAATTTACTTAAAGATTATGAGAGTGGTAACAATAGCGTTTATGCAAGTACTTTTAAAGTAAAATTCAAGGAAAGAATAGATCCTAACGAAGAATTTGATGGCGTTATTCAGGTACATGGTGTTGTGAATAAGCCTATTGAGTTTAAAAATGATCTTGAAACTGAATATGAAACTTGGTTCTGGCTTAATAAATCAGCTGTTAATGATGAAGAAGGCTATCTTAAAACGCCTCATAAGGTAGGACCCGTTTCTGCTTCGGTTACTGCAACAAGACCTATTCCTGGTTTAATCGTTGATGCCTATAAACCTCTTAGTGATGGTACAATTGAATATAAAAATTCTGAAACTGTTCCGGACCAGGAGGGCGGAGTTGGTTTCCGCTATAAGCCTTACAATACAGGTATATCAAGAGTTGTACCGGGTATCTTAAAGTCAGGTACACTTGCAAGTAAGAAAACTATATCTGGCGGAACATCTATATCTGAAGGTCTTCTTGCTGATAAAATTATTCTTTCAAAAAAATTAGTAGAAGATATATCAACTGTTGAAAAAATCGATCTTTATACAACAGACAATTTAAAAACTCCGATTACTGTTACACCGGATAAGTTCAAAACAGATGATGACGGAAACTATTATATAGACCGTACTGAATGGAACGGCAAGGAGCTTGCTAATTTTGAAATCACTTTCAAAAAGTTTGATAAAAAAGTTGAAGCAGATAATGATATTTTCGTTTTAGTTGAAGGCAGTCCGAATGTTCCGGGTAGCACAATTAAAGTAAATTCTGTTTTTACAACAGATTATGAAGATAAAGATCTGAATGTTAAGGCGGATGCTTCTGCTTCATTGGTTGATGCGCCAACCGTTCCAAGAGTTGATGCGCAGGCTATTTATTCAGCAAATGGAACAACAAGTCGTCAGGATACTCTTGAAGTACCGCTTGATGTACCGGGTGTTGGCTTTACTTATTTGCTTTCAAATGATAGTATTTCCAAAATTAAGCCGGGTGTATTTTCATCAGGCACACTCGCAAGCGACAGATCAGGAAATGCTGAAGGACTTATTGCTGATAGAATTATCCTTTCAAAGAAATTAGTAGAAGATATTTCCAATATCGAATCTGTTGATATTTATACAACAAATAATTTAACAACTCCGATTACTGTTACACCGGATAAGTTTAAAACCGATGATGATGGAAACTATTATATAGACTCTGATGAATGGAAAAGTAAGGGTACACTTGCTAATTTCAAAGTTAATTTCAATTCGTTTAATAGTGCCGTAAAAAAAGCAGATGATATCTTTGTTTCAGTTGTAGGTACAGCTAACATTGTAAAGGTACATCGTATAACATCAAATTTTTCAACGAATTATGCTGATACAAGTTTTAATAAGTCATATGATGATCCGGCTACCTTGAATATAAAGGCTGCATCACCAAAGATTATTTCAGATGTGTTTAAAACTGAAAGCGATTCAACAAAAACATATGGTGATCCTCTTAATGTTCCTGTTAATATTAATGGTATAGGATTCCGTTATAGAATTTATAACAATAGTATTTCCAGAATAACTCCCGGTTTATTTGATTCGGGTACATATGTATATGGATCAGGTACTGATTTAGCACATTTCTATACTAATAAAATAGTTTTATCTAAAAAATTAGTTGATACGGCAAAGATAAATTCTATATATGTTTATACTGTTTCCGATCCAACAAATCCTATTATTATTACTCCGGATAAGTTTAAGAGTGATTCAGCTGGTAACTATTATATAGAAAAAGAAAAATCAACTTGGAGTGATAAGGGAGAGCTTTTACATTTTGAAGTAAAATTTGATTCCTTTCCAAACAATATAAATGCCGCTGATGATGAAATATTCATTTTGGCAGAGGGTTATTCTGATACAGTAAGAAATAGATATATTAATTATAATAATTATCAGTCTATCCATATTGTTGGTACATTCAGAACTGACTACTCCAATCAAACCAATTCTTCTGCCACTGATCCGGCAGATATGCGTGTTGATTCGATAAGTCCTTACATTATCGGTCAAACCTTCTGCCCAAGCAGAGGCTTAACTTCAGATAAGAATATCGCAGATGTTAATAATCGCACAGCAACAACACACCATAATATTAAAGTTGCTAACCAGCAGGATGATTCATATTATTCATTCAAAATCGTAAATGCATCAGTTTCCCCTGCAGGAGAAGGTGATATATCTATTGACTTTACAAGAAATAATGTTGGAGATAAAACACCAAATGTTTCAGATGTAAATGTTAAAGGCTATCTTTCAAAGAATATTACGATTTCAAAATTTGATGGTCTTTGCGATATTACTTCCATTAAGCTTTATAATTGGGATACTGATCCAAACAGCAATCCGGCAGATGTAACTATACCGATCAGTTCTATAGACACATCAAGCGATTCCTTTACAATTGATCTCTCTAAATATAATAGTATTACATATTTAGGCAGAGTTGTTATTGAATTTGATGAATTCTACGGAAATCCAAGTCCTAAAGACGATGATTATATGACAATCAAGGTTGATGGTCTTGCTGATTGGTACGAACATCTTGATGCAGATTTAACCTTTAATCCGCATAATGTAACTATGTATGATCGTGTTATGAAGGTAACAGACTGTATCTACATTGACAGACCTTATGCAACTCTTCATGCAGATGTTAAATATAACAAGGATCTTTCAGGTTCAGCTGTAAGCGCAGCAAGCAATACAGATGGAAATCAGATGACTCTTGGTGTTCCGTATGACCGTGATTTCCATTATGAAATCAAAGTTGGAAATAGCTTTATTTCAAAGCTTGATGATCTTGATTTAACAATTACACTTCCTGTTAACAATAATCAGGGTGCTGAAGCAAACACAGGCTTCCATACAACCGGCTTTGAATTCAGCAAGCATCTTATTGATGACTATGATGATCTTAAAACATTTACATTTTATGATGTTGATCATCCTAATGATGGTATAAAATTTGTTTTTGATAAGGCAAATGGAACCTTTACCGATGAGGCTGGTAAAGTTTATAAGGTTGTAAACGATAAAGGCGATATTTCTATTGATGAAAAGACTATTTTTGTAGATTGGAATATTAAGAATTTATCTAAAATTGTTATCAATGGTACAGGCTTTGCTGCAGAAGCACCTGAAACTGAAAATATTATAAATATTTACGGTTTCGTTGATTCTGTATTTGGAACACACAATGTTATGGGTGTTCTTGGAGAAAACTGGCTTGCCGGACTTCGCCAGAATCCTGCTAATAGAGTTGAAAGCAGAGATACTGCTGATGCTTATACAAGCAAAATGTATTTTGATACCGTTATTAACGCAGGTTATAAGGATATTGGTACAGCAAATCCGCCTCGTTTTGACAAGTCAACAAATTCTGTTGAGCATATCAGAAAGAATTATTATACTACAAGCACTGGTGCAATCTGGGAAGATAATTCAGAGCTTGATGTTGGTTATAAGTCAATCGGCTCATTTATGGTTGATTTCAGGCAGTATTTGAATGTTGGTTCCAATAAACCTGAAAATACCAAAACAAATTCCAGTCATCAAGAGCATGAAACTTGGAGTTATGTTCATACGGCTTCCTTAAATACAGCTGCCAATGTTGATGTTAAAGTAAATCTTGAGGCTGATAAGTTTGATGCTTATTACTTAAAGGTTCATAAAAACAGCAAGGACTATATTGATAAGCTTACAATTGAGCGCCAGGATGACACAATAATGAGCTTTACAAAAGCTGATTGGGAAGATAATTCTGTTGAGCTTGATGAAGATGGCGATCAATATTATGTAATTGATCTGCTTCAGCTTATTGGCGAGGACAGCAGTATTTATTATGATATCTATAAGAGCCCTAAGGACTATGTACCAAACAATCCTGTCAAGAATGTTATTGTAAGCCTGAATATCAACAGAATGCAGGCTGATGCTGCTGGTAAATCTCTTGATCCGGATTATGGTACTTGGTATAAGAAAGACAATGATGCTACAAAGTATCAGTTTGAAATAACAGGTCGTTTCTATAAAGAGGGTAAGGTTACTGCTACTGCTGAATCAACCATCAATGTTGGTAATCAGATTAGTGACAGAGAATATGCAAAAGCAAAGGATAGAACACAGGATACTAAGAATGTTCCTGAAGGTCAGAGATCCCCATGGTCTTATACAAATTATTATCTTCATCATTGGCCTGTAACTCGTGGCTGGTCTTACAATGAATGGGAGCCTTCAGATGCTTCTCATATGTTCTCCCGAGCAAATGTTTTTGTATATCAGGAGGCAAATTATATTGCAAAGGGTGTTCATAAGAGCACTTCAACAAAGCAGGATCTTAATTGTACTTTCTCATCGTATAATGAATTTGCCGTAAGCTTCTATCAAGGTATCAGGCAGCATAATAACAATTCAAATCATCACGATTATCTTGCCGGCTCAGGAACAAGCTGGTGTTATCAGGATGCTTTTGATTGGTTAGGTATGCATGCTTATACTGATAAGGTTGTTCTTGAAGATACGCTTCCTTATGTCAGAACAGATGATGAAGCCGGTTATTATGGCTTCTTAACGCAGAGGATATACATTTCTCCTAAAGTATATAAGTATATAGATTATATTGAGCTGTTCAAGCAAACAAACGGAAGCGATTCGGGTACTGTAGTTCTTCATAAAGACGATTTTGCCGGTACAGCAACAGTAACTGCTTCTCCATCAGGTCTTTCGGGTAATGACGAAGGCGTTACACATAATGATTTCTATCTTATTTCGCTTATTTATCCGGATTCAACAGATACGGATCCTAAAGATAATGGATATCATCTTGTTCTTGGCGAGAATGAATTTGTTACGAAGTATAAGATTCATTTAAAGGATTTGCCGGGCGATGTTGATTACGCTTCTGAGCTTGCAGGCAGAACAGATTTGCTTGATGCTGATAACCATAATGATGCTGCAACACCTGATGTATATGTAGGCGGCGGAGTTTATCGTATAAAAAATGATAATATTGTCGATAGAGATTACAACTCTATGAATGCAACATCTTATACTGATGCTACTCCAATAGCTTACTTTACTTCCGGTCCGGATAAAGCTTTATTAAATGCTTATCGTGTTCCATTCCAGGGCGGATATTTAATCCATGAAACCTCAAAATCTGATCATATTATTTATGATTATGAAACCGCCAATGGTGCAAAGCAGAATATTGAGCCCAATGTAGCTGCTTTTGAAATTAAGGTTTGGAACCGACCTGATAATGGTCAGGAAGCAGGCCGTTCTGCAAATATTGATAGTGCAACAGTTACTGCATCTATGCATACCTATTATAGATTAAGTCATATCTATATCCCTGCAGAGTTTATTACGGGTAAATGGTTTAATGTAGAGTCATTAGTTCTCAATTATGGTGCCGGCAGCAGTATTACTTATGATCTTAACAAGTTGATTGCTTCTAAGTATTTTGCTTTGGATCCATCGGATTCATCACGATATGTGTTTGATCTTTATCTCTTTGTTAAAGACAATTTGGGTGCCTTTAATGTAGCTTCAGCGAATAATTATGTAAAAGGCGATAAATACTATCAGGCATATATTAGTTCATTTAAGATTAAACTTACCGCTTGTGACAAGAAGAATAATCCTCTTGATGGTGGGGAATTCCTTAATCCGAACAGAGAATCACTTGTTGGTACGAATGCAAAAACTCCTGCTCAGGCTCAGCCAACAATTACATATGATGGTGTTTATGTAGACAGAACTGATGCAGATATTAAGAGTAATAGCTGGACTAAGAAGTCCAAGCCAACGGTAATTAATCCTGCGAATACATATGTAAATGATACTGCATATTATAATACGCTTTCATTGCAGTTCACTTCTCCTGATCGTGATGCTGAACCATATAATACGAATAAGTTGTCCGGTACTGTTGACAGAGATTATTATTACGTGCGCAATATTGTATCAACAATGCTTGTTGATTTAAAACGCACAACGGAATTGAAAGATGGTTCTAAAACATTTGCTTATGATGTAGATAATAACTCTTATGCAAAGGGCTTATTAGATGATAAAGGCAATAAGGTTATTGCTGTTGATTCCGGTCATTTACTTCCTGATGATTATATTGAATATCAATTATCAATAGGAACAGCTTCTGATGCAATGATTCCGCTTTATCGCCCGGGTGCTCGTATGATTGTACCGCAGGGTCAAAGAATTGTTGGTTGGTATGTTCTTTCCAATGATACAAAGAACTTCACGAATGATGATATTACAGCAACAGTTAAGGATGCTGCCGCAAATAAAGTAGCTGTTGAAAAAGGAAAGTACTACAGTCTGAGGAGTGCTTCAGGTGCAGATACCGAAACCCTTTACAGACAGATTGATTTTGCTTTCGGCAGTGCTTCCGGTACGGTTGAAGAAAATCAAATGCTTCAGGGCGAAAAAGCAGTTCTTGTTGTTGTTACGCAGCTTACTGATGAATTATCTCCATTTGAAGGCAAAACATTAAATCCAACTGTTTACGCTTATTCTCATCCGGAGCATACATATTCTCAGTACAGAATTGATCATATGCTTCAGGATGCTTCAGGAGCTTTGAAAAGTGACAGCAGTTCGTCTAATGTTTCTTCTGAATATACCTATTATGGTTCAGGAACAGGCGAATCATATTATCGCTATTCAACTAAACTTGATGCAAATCCTGTTTTCGGCGAATATCAGAATGAGAATACTTATCTTACTGATATAAGAAGCAGCCAGACATTTTACAGAAATCCATATAACCTTTCTCTTAGCGCAAGGTATGATACAAGCCGCTATTATGATGAAATGCCAATGACATTTAATATGGGCTCAACCGCAAGTCAGGGTTATATGATAAATGATACCTATCATTCACTTGAAAGTGCTGTATTTACAGTATCATTCCTGTCTGCTGCTAACGGCAGATTGTATAAAGGCTTTGATTTAACTCAAAAGGCTGAATTCCCTTATCCTGAAAATGTTGATCAGCATAAGGGCGAAACAGCAAGCGCTGAATACTGCTATTTTGTTGATTCCTCTGATAATGTTATCGGAACAGATATCGGTATCTATGAAACCACTGCTCCGCAAACTGAAAAGTGGATTTCTGAAGAATTTGTTGTTGAATCCTTTGATGGATTAACAGATGAGCAGATTGCAAGCGGTAAATACTATTTGCTTAAAGATGCTGTAAAAGTTCGCTGGACATATTATGATATTCCTGCCGGTTCAGCTGCAGATCCTATTGTGTTTATTCCAAAGGATAATCCGTATGTTCTTAAAGGACATGGCAGATATCGTGATATTAGAACAGATGCTCAAAAGAAAAATACCGCAGTTAATGATATATTCACAATTACATTCAGCGGCGATTTTTCATACACGCATAAGCATAGCGAGGTTGTTGAAAATACTGTAGCAAATGTTACAGGAGATAAAACCTTTAGTGAGAAGATGTCATTTAAGGGTTCAGGTTCATATACAATTAATATTGTAAGAGAGCGTCCTATTTTAACTCTTCATACGCAGATTTTTGATGATGAAGCAAAAGCTGAAGCACCATATAATGCAAATGTTGCTCAGCTTAAGGGTTATCGTCCGGGCGATAAGATTTGGTATAAATCTACAGTTAAGAATATTGAACGAACCTTTAACTATAGTGGCACAAATTATAAGGTAATGGGTGCTTTGTTAGATCCTGTTATCTATGATAAGCTTCCGGAGTATATTACTACCGGATTAAGCAAGGATAATATCAAAATTGTTTGGTATGATGCTGAGGGTAATGCTAAACCTGCAAGTGAAATTCCTGACTATGAAATTATCCAAAGAAAAATTGAATCACCTGATTTCGGCGGAGATATGGTTACATCAAAGAGCGATACCGATGGTATCGGTTCAAGCCCATTTGCATCAGGTCATATGTTTGCCGATATAAATCTTAATGAGTCAAAGGGTAATACGGACTCAACTGATATTAATTACAATGTATATGCAATTCAGTTTGAAAAAGGCTCTCGTCTTGAAATCGGTGAACGCATTGAGGTTTATTATGAAGCTCAGATAAGATATGAGGATCTTCCTCTTGCTTATACAACAAGAGCTTGTGATGGTGGTTCTAAAACATTTGTAGACTATTATCCAAAAATGAGTGAGTATTATCAGGCTTCCGCATATTACTCAACGCCTTTCAAATCATATCCTTATATAGGCGATATGAATTATTCAGGTGGATATGGTTCATTAACTCAGTTCAAGAATGCTAATGTTATGATGGATATGAATTATCTGTATCATGATGTTGGCGTAAGCGGAACAAGAAATAAGAATATTGACAGATACGATTATCTTAAGGATTCCTTCGTTTATATGCCGGGTACAAGCAGCAATGACGATAATTACGGTGGAAAAAACGGAATTCTTAAAGATTATGATGTTAATATTGATTCAATTCAACAGTCAACAATTTATTCTCCAAGATATTCAGATGATTTATATGGTCATCTTAATGATATGCTTCCAACGACTAAGTTCTATGTAGATGGTTCAGGATATGGTCGTGATTGGTACAATCTTATGATGTCCTACAGGGAGAAAAGTGCTGATTGGCAGAATGTTGATGTACATGAAGATGCTGTTATCTGGGCTGAGTCAAGAATACATTTACAGACAGCTTGGCTTGCTACAAGCTCACAGATAATTAGCAACGATAAGGATTATCAGGCTTCAACGGAATATCTGCCTACTGTTTTCCATAATACAAAGATGGATACACAGCACGAACCATGCGATACTTACAGTTGGCATAATATCTATTCAAGTATTTTAAATGACGATAGTATTACTGCTCTGGAATATGATCAGTATTTCACATCTCGTCTTGGTGCATATAACTATGGCGACTGGGATTTAACAAGTGGTATTGAATTCTACTATGTAATGCCGCAGGGTATCGAGCCTACGCTTAAGGCTGATAATAAAACGCCTGATTTCAGTAATGTTAAAGCATACATTATGAACGGTGGAACATCCAATGCACCTCAGTATGAAGAAATTAATGAGGATTTAGTAGATATTTCAGTTGTTCAGACGCCTTATGACAGCACTATAAATTATCTTACTCCTCAGATTATGCAGGATCCTATTCTTAGTGATTCAACAATGAACAGAACAGGGGACAGCTATGTAGGTAAGGATTCTTACTATTCTGCGGATGAGCATAAATCATGGGTATTTAAGGTTACTGTTAAGAAAACCTTGGGTAAGTGGTTTAACCGTGGTTCAAACACCGGTTATATGATGCTTGTTGATATTCCTTCTCATGTATATGCAACGCCAAAGGATGAATATTGGTATGATGAGGTTATGGCTAAACCTCTTGATACATCAGATCAGGATAGCCTTTATTATCAGATTTTTGATACAACCACGCTTTGGGGTAATAACTATCTTCCTAAGATGCCGGCTGCATCTCGTGCAAGTTCTCAGTATGGCGGTATGGATTATCTTTGGAACAGCTACTACTATTATTCTGGTTCTGGAAATGCTGGTTGTAACGGAAACTTCTATTTTGTAAATGGTTCTCCGAATATGCCATATATCAATGGTATGAATGTTTCAAACCGCGAGGTTACAGCTCAAGGTGAAATCTTTGACAGCGGTAAAGATAATTTCTCAAGCGGAGTACGCAATACCTTTGCAAGCACAGGTACCCGTGCACATATGAGAAAGCCGTTCATTAGAACATGGACTACTGTTGGTAAAGATAATATTGATGGTTATAACGCAAAAGACTATTATGTTGATGCACAGGGCGATACCTCAACACTTAATATTCATGTTGAAAATAAGTATTGGCTTAATACACTAGCTGTTGATTATGTATCCTATTATGGTTCAAGAACACCTTATAGGGTATATCATAAGTATGCTACAGATGGTGGTAATAAAGGTACGCTTTATTATCCTGTGGTAACAGATATTCTTCCTGCAGGAATTGTTCCTAAGGATACAAACGGAGATTTGTTTACAAAGGATAATGATTATAATGCAACAAAAGAGCTTGCTTGGACTTTGTATGGTGCTGATTACAGTGGTAATACAAGATCAGCAATTGAAGCTCTTGATGATGAAAAAGCACTTTATTCTGCAAAGGTTGAATATATTGAGCTTGATTGCGAGGATGAATCTACTGAAGGCAGATATATGGTAACCTTCTGGCAGAAGGATACCGATATCAGATTAGCTGATAAGGCTAAGATTTCTTCTGAATCTTCCCGTGTATTCTCATTTGATTTCTTTACGCAAAATGGTCCTGACGATTTAACGGAAGATTTCGAATCGAATACAGATTTACTTGATCAGTACCAGTCAAATAAAACCTTTGTTTCAAGTGAGCTTGAGAACTTTAAGTTTATCATTGATTCTGAAACATATAGTGGAGAGGGACATAATCCATACTATGTTGGTCAAAGAAGAGTTACTAACTATAATGGAACTAGTGTAAGCGATCCACGCTATGATATTTCCGGTACGCAACAGATAAATAACGGAAATACGCTTCCGCTTATTTATGTTTCAAATTCAAATAAATCTCTTGTTCATTTTACAAATGAAGCAATAGATGCAACTGTTGATAAGGGCGATCTCCGTTACTTTGCAGATAACGGAAAGCTGATGATTAAGAAAAATTATAGCAACGCTACCGAAGAACTTAATTTTGAAGATTATTATGATATCAGACAGGATGTTAGAATAAATTCTGCTGATATTGATAAGCTTGATGCGCATAATCCAACAGGGGATATCGGTGTATATACAAGCAACAGAATTAGATGTACTCGTCCAAACATTGAGAATCAAACCTTTGTTTCTTATGATCCGGCTTTAGATTTGGATGATTTGGGCAAGCGTTCACCAAATGGCTTAAAGGGTGATTATGAATATTATCCTGATGAAACAACGCATGTTAATTACATGGATAACCTCTACTATAATATTAAGATTGATAATCCTAAGGATAAAACGGATTATTATAATAGAGGAAATATTGCTCATGGAATTATAAGAGTTACAGCAGTATTACCTTCCATATTATCATTTACTGGTAGTTACTATAAAGACGATTCAATATTGAATGAAAGCTTGTACCTTATTTATAAGGATAGTGACGGAAATGTTACCGAGATGAGAAGTCTCAGTGATTTGTATGATAATGGATATACTTTGAATATTATCAGTGACAGCCGTAATGCTGATGGAAATGAAGTTCTTGTATTTGAAATCATTACAGCAGGCGATTACAATGATCCTGATGCTGAACCAACATATTCCGATTTTGTTCATGGCAAGCATCTTCCGGGTTACTTTGGTGCTGATGAAACTTTAGTTCTTGGTATTAAAACGCTTGTTACAAATAATATCTTCCCGCCTTCCTCTGTTATGACAGGAGATCGTTATTGGGATAATGAATTAAAAGCAGATTCATATGTTACATTTGATGATATTACAGGTTCTTATCTTACAAGTTATGATGATGAAGCTTTTGAGGAAAATCTTGATTATTTAGATGATGCAAGAATTATCTATACCAGACCTACCGAGGATAACATATATGATGATATCGACTGGGACTGCGATACTGATTTCAATGATAGTTATGCCCAGGATGTTTCAGCGGTTATAACACTTCTGAAACCGCACGCAGTTGTTCGTCTTGATACTTCAGTACAGCGTATTGAAGTAATTAATCCAGACTTGTTGGGTAATATGAAGCGTGCAGTTGATGATCCAACGGTTAAAGGTTCTTCAAGAACTGCTGTATATCTTGATCAAGTTGTAAATGATGGCAGCTCTGTTCGCAGCTTCTTTGTGGATTATCGTGTTCCGTTCAGAGGAACCGTTGAAGGAACAAGAGAAGAAGCTCCTGTAACAGCCGATTGGATTCCAAATCGTTTATATGCAGTCGGAACAGGTAAATGGGAAATTCCTGAAAGTGCAGGTAGTGAAGAATACCGAGAAGCACTTAAAGAAAAACTCAGAGTTAAAGTTTATGCAATGTTCGTTGAAGATCCAAAGCTTACTGATGATGGCTATGAAGATGCTGATGTATCTTATGAAGGAATCAATAATCTTTGGGAAGGCGATTGGATTAATTTAACAGAGCTTCATAATAAGAAAACTCTTGGAATTAATTCAGACAGTGTTCCGATTTATGAAAACAGCATTATTGATATTACATCAGTATTTGATGAATTGCCGGGAACTGTTTATCAGCTTCGTTATGTTATCGAATCTGATGATCCTGAATATATTGTTCCGCATGGCTTCAGACTTGCTGTTGATGCTGATGATGATTCAGATAATGGCAGTCAGGAAATGGATGAAATCGATCCTAACCGTGAAAATGTTAATCCGCTTCCTGAATCTGTAACATCTGATATTGTTTATAATACAGATGGAACAGTTAATTATGGCGAAACTCGAGTAGGAAATGCAGCATTTGTTGTTACTACAATGACAAATATGCATCCTCGTAAGAGACATGTAAACTTCTTTGCTTCGGCAATGGCACATTATGATGAAACTGCAAGTCATAAAGCTGTTATTTCAGAGCGTGATCGTGCAGGTTACTACATCACACGAGAATTGCCTGTTCTTGAAACAGACTTGTCTGCTCAATACTTCAAGAATAGTCCGAATTTAGATCCTGAAACAGGAGAAGAACTCAACTGGAGCTTCAAGTGGGATAACGATATCCTTATCAGCTCATCCAGCCATATGCTTAAGTTCTCATCTTCTTTGCGTAACCTTTCTCAGGCAGCAATAGATGAAACGAATATTAAGAATACGAAGCAGGATACAGCAACTAATGTTCAGATGTCTGTTGTTCTTCCGTTTATTCAGGATATTGATTCAACGATTGAATCACAAGATGAGAATTCTATTGAATATAAGAATTATAAGTATGTTGAATATGGTTCTGATGCTTGGAAGAATTCAATTGATAAGGATTATGAATCTCCAAAAGCTTTCCCAGGAAACTTTACACCTGTATGGACATGGCATGTTGAAAATGAAGACGGCGAGGTTATTAATTCTCAGATAGACAGCGTTGCACTTGTTATGGAAGATAAGATTACGGATATCACAAACACGCGTGAACGCCGTGTATTAACCTTCTCTTCAGAAGGTGTTCTGAATCCAGGAGAAAAGATTCTTATTGATCTTATGCTTCCTATATCAACAAACTATTCAGGTATAGTAAGTGAAGACTTAATGAACTGTAAGAACTTCGGTTTCAAATCCGGTGCATTTGTTCCTTATATTCCGCAGGTTGAGGCTTCATCCAAAACCTATGCTTATGAGGTTGATACCCGTGATGTAAACAGTAATGCAATCCGAAACAGTGAAAATACAGTTACAACTTCTATTTCTGTTATTTCATTCGTTTCCGAAGCCGCATTTAACCGTTCAAAGGTTTCCTTCTCTGAATATGGTTCAGGTAACAATGTAATGGGTAATGACTTCAAGAGACCTTCGCTTGTACCTGAAGGAACAAGGTATTCATTCCTTTCTTCCATTATTAATCCGGATACAGATCCGCAGTCATCGGGCTATAAACAGCCTGTAATTTACGATGTGCTTCCGTTTGTCGGCGATACAACGCTTACACCGCAGGTTGGCGGCGTTGTAAAAGACAGAGGTTCTGATTGGAGAGGTTATTTACAGCTTGAATCATTAGAAGTTATTTCTCAGATTGGCGTAAATAAAACAAAGCTTGTTAATAATAAGGATGTAGATATCTGGATTGGACCATTCAAGACAGATAATAAAGCAGTTGGCAAAATAAAAGAACTTGATATATCCGAATTACCAAGTACTGAACAAACTTCAGATACCGAGTTCTATAAAGTTCTCCGTTCAAGCACTGCAGAAAAGCAAAAGTATTTTGTTAAATTAACGGACCTTCTGAGCCTTAAGGCATCAAATAAAGATAGATTTGAAGAGCTCCAGAAGCATGCTCAGGCAATTTATGTTGAGCCTAAAGCAAGTTATCATTTAACACCGAATACAATGCTTTCCGTATCTTATGAATTAAAGGCTCCGTTGAATTTACCGCTCTTTAATGGTTATTCTCCTGAAGATACCAGTGAAACACTTGTCGCAGATGTAGCAGATGTTGACGGCTGGAATACATTTACCGCTCAGACAGAAGACAGACCGGTAACTGAATCTCCTGAAGCAGGTGTTTATATTGCTGCTCCTGCTGATAAGGGTTATATCGGTCACTATGTATGGCTTGATGAAAGCTATAATGCTGAATTCTTCGATGAAGCTGATTACTATCAGAGAAACGGAGAAGGTAGATGGATTCTTGATAAGGCAACAAAGGATCTTAATTATGATGGTAAAATTGATGATCCGGGTATCAATGATGTAAAGGTTGAGCTTCTTTCAGCAAGTGGTTATCCTGTAAATAAATTAGGCGAACCTGTTGTTGAAGTAGACGGCAGATATTGTATTATTGATGAAAAAACAGGCTTGTTAAAGCGTGATACAGCGAATAACCTTGTGTACACAACATTAGGTCCTGTATCATACACAACAGAAAAGGATGCTTATGGTAATGATGGTTACTTCATTATCTCAAACATCACGCCTGGTAATTATAAGTTAAGATATACTTTCCCTGAAGGTGAGTATGATAAGTATGCGATTACCACACGCAGAATAGGACAATCAAAAGTACCTATGACAGTTTATCGTCCGGGTAGAGATTCACTTCCTAATTTAGGAAATGCAGGAAAGGGCGATGAACCAAGTGATGGAGCAGCAGTTAAGTCTCTTGTAATCCAGACGGATTCAGCAATCCGTATTGACGCTATCGGAACAGATCCAAGCAAATATGCCGCTTATGATGAAAAGATGACATCTTATGATCTTGGTGTTGCACCTTCATTCGCTTATGGTGGTTATGCATGGAGAGAAATCAGCAGCCAGATTAATGGTTTGAAGGATAGCGCAGATGCAGCAACCGGCTTTAGAAAAGAAAATGGTATTAAGGATATACTTATTGCAATTTATGAAGTTGTTGAAAATCCTGATGCAGTAGATGAATTAGATAAGTATGACTACAGATATGCTTATGATGCAGACGGAAAGCAGATTACCGGTAGATTTAGTCTTCCTGGAGATACGCAGGCGACTTCAGAACGCAAAAAAACATATCTCAGAACGGATGCTGATGGTTACTTTAAAACGACTCTTTATCCGTATAAGAGCTATATTGCAGTAGCTTATCATGAAGATTCTCTTGCTCCGTCTCCTGTTACATTGAGCTCCTATCCGCTTAAATTTGAGCTTGATAATGATATGTCCTACAATAGTTTGATGGACAGAGATACAACTTCCGTATTTGCAGCTGATCCTACAAATGATGAATACGATATGGGTAAGTGTGTCAATGGACAGTATGGTACATACAACAGACTTGGTTTCGCATTCATAAGTACAGGTATCGGCTCTATCGGTAAATATGTTTTCATAGATGAAAACTATGATGGTATTAGATCTGAGTATATAGATGATGCCGGCTATATCGTTTCTGAGCACGGATTGGAAAATGTTCGTCTTGTGCTTGAAAGATGGTATTATAATCCTGCTGCTACAAAGAATAAGTGGGTTAAGGTTGGCGATGTAGCTGATACAGTCAGTGTAGGTAATGCTTACACCTTCGTAATTGATAATGATGATTTCTATTATACGGTTGATGATCCGGGAAGTACGAATTACGGAAAAACTTATGTTTGCGGATATAAGGTTAAGGTAGATATGGATTCTGTTGATGAAGTATCGAAGAATACCGGAACGCAGTATGTTGCTACGAAATACCTTATGAATGATGGTGTTTCAGATAGTAACTTACCGCTTACTGGTGATCATTACCGTTATCTCAATGATGTTCCTGTTATTGCGAATGAAATTGTTGATGATTCAGATATTGATCCAAATAATCCGGAACAGGTTACAATTGATGGCGTAACATATGATATGTCACGCGGAAGATCTGTTACCGATCTTGATGCAGGTTTTGCTACAGTTGATACAGCACACATCAAGGGTATTGTTTGGAACGATAAAAACTATGATGGTATCAGAAATACAATTGCTGATGAAGATGGAAATATCGTTCCGCAGGAAAATGGTGTCGGCAATGTTGAGCTTCAGTTAATTCCATATGTTTACCATAAGGATAGCAAGGGTGCTTTCAAATGGTATCCATTAACTGCCGAAGATCTTGCTGATCCGTCCTTGTATGATGAATACAACACAGTAACAACAAAGTCAGATAGTGACGGCGTTTATGATTTCAGTGGTGTCAGACCAACAGCTGTTTTAAATGATGCACTGAAGAATGAGCTTTGTATTGTCGGTTATAAGATTAAGGTTAACTCCAACATTACCGATATGGGATACGGAATCACAAAATATCTTACTAATGGTAAGGTTGATGACAGTGAACTTCGTGTTGATAAAAATGGTGTAATGGTTCTTAATTCGGATAATGATTATATCATTACAGCAAGAAAGACTGCGGAAGAAGACCTTGATTATGAATATGGTTCAGAAGATATTCATAAGGATACCAACCATAAGAATTTGCTTATCCAGAATCCGCTTGGTTACTTTGATGTGAATAAGGTAACGGATTATGAAGGCAACGATGCCGGTTTAGTTCAGTTCCAGAAGAATTCAGTTTCAGGCCGTGTTTGGGTTGATACGAATTATGATGGTATTATGAACGATACTGAATTAGGTATGGAAAACATCAAGCTTACAATCAAGAGATATTATCTTGAAAGCGGCGGTGCTGATCCAGAAGAGGGTATCGGAAACTGGGTTGAAGATACAACATTTAAATCTCCTACTGTAAAATCTGACAAGGATGGTAACTATATCTTCAAGGATCTTCCGGCACAAATTTGTAAGAATGAAAACTATTATCTTGCCGGTTATAAGGTATTTGTAGTTGATCATCCAGATATGTCTACTTATGCTATCACACTTTACAGAACCTATGACGAAAATCAGCGAGGCAGTGATCTTAAAGGTAAAGAACTCATTGAGGATAAAGAATATGTTGTTTTAGCAAATCCTTGCGGAACATATAATCCGGCTTCTGTTGATACAACTGCCGGTTCAGAAGCAGGTGCTTATAAGAACTTATCCTATGTTGTTAAATATCAGGGAACCTACTATGATGTTGTAGCACCTAATCCAAAAACCGAATTGGATGCAGGATATACAGATTATAAGTATTCTGTAATCAAGGGTAATGTATTTGAAGATGTCGATTATGATGGCTTATATGGTGATGATGACGCATTTACGGATGCGCTCAAGGAAGCAATCTATAATTCCTATGACGAAAAGGTTATCATTACCGCAACAGCGTTCTACTATGATCCTGACGCTGATGTTGAAACCGAAGAAGAAAAATGGAATGTATATTCTTTGATCAATGGCTTCAACTTTATGCCGGAAACCTTTACGACTGAAGTAACTGTTGACAGCGATGGTTCATTTGAACTTGAGGTTCCAACCAAGTTTAATATTGGTGGTGTAAACTACCTTGCAGGTTATAAGCTGAATGTTAACATCATTCCTGATGAATTCCATGTTACGAAGTATCTTGTTAATAACGGAATTGATGATAATGTATTGAACAAGAATGATGAAGGCGATTATTGGCTTACTAAAACATATCCTGGTGCTGAATATACAGGTACTTTCATGGAAGAGAAGGATGGCTATGTTATAGCTGCTGCTCCTTCAGATAATTCTGTAAGCTCAAATATTGTTGCCGGCTATGATATTGCAGGTACAAGAACACTTGAAGATTATAATATCGGTTATACAGCTCGTCAGGTAGCATCTATTGCCGGTTATGTATACAAGGATGGTAACTATAACGGTAAATATGATTTCAGAAATCCTGATACACCTCTGACCGGTATAAGAATTGGTCTTAAGCGTTATGTCCTTAATGAAGAAACAAATACATGGGAAGATGCAAACAATGACCAAGAGTATTACAAAACGATCAGAACGGATAGAAACGGTTATTATGAATTCCTTGAACTTCCTACACATAGAGAAGCAGGCGAGTTTGGCGATATTCCGCTTCTTTACGGATATACTGTATGGTTAATTGAAATGCCAAAGGATGCAAATGGTAAACCTTTAGCTGCAACATATTATCAGTACAATCACGAGCGTTATGATAGTGCGCTTATTGCTGATACAATGCAGATTGTCAAGGATGATCAGGGCTATAATGGTCCGGGCGAGTATTACAGTGATACAGACCGCATTACTATAATTGCTGATCCGGTTGATGAAGATGATTCACTTCAGTATATTGTTAGCGGTTATAATATCGTACAGGGTATGTCAAGAAGAGCTTACTCAGTTGGTCTTGTTGATTATCAGAAGGCTTCTATTATCGGTAATGTATTTGATGATACCAATTACAGTGGTTTGATTGATGAAGAAAATCCAAAGTTTGATGACTTTGAAATCGGTCTGAAGCGTTATAAGTTGGTAGACGGAGAATGGCAGTCAGCTCAGCCGGATGATGAAGAATATTTTGATGTTGTTTCAACGGATGCAAACGGCGATTATGTATTTGATAATCTTGATATTTACACTGAAGAGAATGATACCAATGTTCTTTATGGTTATGAACTCTATGTTGTTCATGCGCCGAAAGGCTTTGAAATAACAAAATATCAGGTAAATGACGGTGATAATGACAGCGCAGTTACGCTTGATAATCAGATTATTAAACAGGATACCAGCCTTGATGAAATGTATGATGGTATGCTCGTTCTTGCTGATAAGAATGAAAAAGGCGTTGATCATACATACTTGATTGACGGCTATGATATTGTTCGTGCTAATAATCTTGATAACTACAATGCAGGTTATATTGAGCAGCGTCTTGGTACAATAAGCGGTACCGTATTTGATGACGAGAGCTACGACGGTACTTTTGATGCCGAAGAAAAAGGCTTGTCCGGCGTTGAAGTAGCACTTAAGAGATTTACCTATGAGAATGGTAAGTGGGAAGATGACAAGGCTTATGTAAATACTGTTAAAACAGATAAAGACGGTAATTACATCTTTGAAAATCTTGAAACTTATATCGAAAAAGATGGTGTTAAATATCTTGTAGGCTATGAGGTTTGGGTAGCTGAACAGCCTGCTGGATATGAAATAACAAGATACCAGAATGACAGTAAGGTTCTTCTTGATAGTCATATCATTAAGCCTGAAACAAAGCTTGATGAATTGATTGACGGCAAGATTGTTGTAGCATCTATCGTTGAAGAAGATATAACAGGTATTGACGAAAGCTATATTGTTGATGGCAGAAATGTAATTCTTGCAGAAAATATCAAGGAATATGATGCAGGCTATAAGGCTCAGGAAAAGGGCTCAATCAGCGGTATTATATTTGATGATATAAACTATGATGCAAATCTTGATGAAGAAGATGGCAGATTAGAAGATGTTGAAGTAACACTCAAGAGATTCATTTATGAAAATAATGCGTGGACAGAAGATACCGAATTTAAGACATTAACGGATAAAGACGGTGCTTATATCTTCGATAATCTTGATACCTATAAAGCTATGGAAGACGGAAATCATCTCTATGGCTATGAGGTATGGGTAACTGATGGTACAGAAGGTTACGCAGTAACAAAGTATATGAATGACAGTTATCTTCTCGTAAACGGCCAGATTATTAAGCCTGATACAAAGCTTCCTGAAATGCTTGACGGCAAGATTGTTGTTGCTGAACCTGCAGCTGATAAATCAGGTGTAGATCCAAGCTTCATTGTTGAGAACTACAATATCGTTCTTGCAGATCATATGAAGCATTATGACGGTGGATTAACAATCCAGGAATACAGCTCCATTGAAGGAAATGTATTTGATGATATGAATTATGACGGCATTATTGATGAAAATGATACAATGCTTCCGGAAGTTCAGATCGGATTAAAACGCTTCATATATGAAGACGGCGAGTGGAAACTTGCTCAGCCTGAAGATGCTGAATATTATCAGACAACTGTTACAGACGAAGATGGTCATTACATTTTCGATAATCTTGATATCTATGTAAATGATGGAGAGAATAAGCTTTACGGCTATGAACTTTATGTAATCGGCATAGAGGATAGATTTGTAACGAAGTATCAGATGAACAATGGCGAAAATGATAGTGCTCTTCGTGATGTTACTTATCAGATTATTAAGAAAGATACAGAGCTTTCTGAAATGCTTGACGGCAAGATGGTTCTTGCACAGTCAGCAAAAGAACAGGAAAATCCAAACACACCATATATCGTTGAAGGATATGATGTTGTTAAGGGTGTTCACCTCGTTCAGTACAATGCAGGTCTTGTTCCTGTAAGGGAATATCATATCAGCGGTTATGTATGGAATGATATAAACAGAGACGGTATCATTAATGATGATGAAAAGTATATGAGCGGTGTGAATGTAACACTTGAACGCTATTATTTCCTTGATGGTAAGTGGTATGCGCTTCCTGAGGAAGAAGAGGCTGACAATGAAACTGTTGACGGCGAAGAAAACAGCGAGATTGATGTTCAGAATGAAGATGCAACCGAAACTGAAGAAATTTCAAATGTTGCTGTAACAGATAAGAACGGCTTCTACTCATTCAATGATCTTCCACTTTCAACAATTGTTGACGGAAGAATCGTAGTTTGCGGCTACAAGGTTAAGATTGAAGAACTTCCAAGCAATTATGCAGTCACTGTTCTTCATGCAAATGAAATTACAGTTGATGATACTGCTCAAACTGAAGATGCAGAGGTAACGGAAGAAACAGAGGTTACTTTGTATGACAGTGATTTGAATGATAAAACAGGCTATCTTGAAGATGGCGATGCACTTATCGTTCTTGCAGATTTGGCTGACGAAACAACGCCTGAATCCTATAATATTGATAACTTCAATATTTCTTATGGCGAATCAGTAGAGCATTTAGATGCAGGTCTTATTCCATTCGGCGTAGGAAGCATCGCAGGTATTCTTTTCGAAGATGCTAATGAAAACGGTGTTTATGAAGAAGGCGAATTGATCTTCGAAGGCGAAACAATTTATCTTGATTACTTCCTTGCTGTTAAGCAGGAAAATGATGAAGATTCAAAAGATTCTGCTGAGGGCGAATTTGTGAGCTTCAAGAATAAGAAAGTTAAAACCGATGAAAACGGTTACTTCATCTTTGAAAACCTTCCGATTCTTGATGAAGACGGCAACCCATATCAGTATAAGCTTGATATGAAGAAGCCATCTGAAAGAGACTTTACAACATCATTCGCATTCGTTGTAATGGGCGAGGATAAGCTTAATATTCTCTCACATGCAAGTGGAGACGACGAAAATGCAGGTACAACTCCTGTAATCTCCGTTGCTGTTCCAAGAGCAGATAAGAATTATTACAATCTGAAATGGCAAATTGACGGTTATAACCATTCAAATGCTTATCTTGGATTAACACAGGTTGATAATTCTGAAAAGGTTAATACCGGTATTGAAGGAACATATTTCTATGTATTAATACCTGTAGCTTCAGCGATAATGCTCCTTGCTGTACTTTACAGCAAAAAGAAAAAAAGAAAGGAAACAGACTAAGGAGGATTTCCTCCTTAGCCTGTACCATAGGTTATGATTAGCGGTAAAAAAAGAAAAATCAGAATAATTGCTGCCGTTTCAGCAGTAATCCTATTGATAGCGGCAGGCGTAATCGCTTTTGTGTTTGCAGATCTGTCAAATGAACATCTTATTTATCGCGGCAATGCCTTTAAGGTACTTTCTTTGGATAGTGATAGAAGGAAGGCATTCCGTATCGGCGTGTCTTCCTCCATTCCCGATATTCATCCTTATAATCATGGGGATGAAACAGCCGAAGTGTTAAAAAAGCTTGTTTATGAACCGCTTTTGGATATCAACAATGATTGTGATGCAAAGTATTGCCTTGCAAAAGAAATTGTTTTTGAAAAAAACGGGGAACAGGCAACTGTTCGGTTGAATGAGGATAAAACCTTTAGTGACGGAACAAAGCTTACCGCTGATCTTGTTTATAATTCCTATCAATGGTTTATAAAGCAGGAAACAGCGTATAATGATTTGTTAAGCGTTATTAAGGAAATAAAGGTTGTTGATGAAAACACGCTTTCCTTTGCTTTTTATTATGCAAATATTGATAATATCAAGGTTTTCAATATACCTGTTATCTATATGTTTGATGATAAAAGCTTCTATGGCTCAACAGCTCTTGGAACAGGCCGTTACGCTGTTGATACACTTACGGTGTACAGCGAAATCGTTTTGAAAAGAAATGATGAATACGGCAGGAAAGCGAAGTATAAAAAGGTTGTAATTCAGGCTTTTGATTACGGCAATCTTGATTCTCTGCTTGATGCAAAGGATTTTGATGTTTTCGTTATTACAAATAAAATTGCCGATAAGGTTAAGGAAAACGGCGCCTACAACATTTATGAAATGGGGAAGGAAACAGGCTGGTATCTTGAATATAATACTGAAAACCAGGATGCCCGCAAAGCCGTAGCCAACCTTGCAGAGGGTAAAAAATTTTTTGAAGCAACGCAGGATTTCGGTGTTTATTCAAAGGGTATCGTTTCGGCATATATTAAAAAGCCAAACTATTATTCTTTGCTTGAAAAAGGCAATTTAAAGGATACAAAGTCAATCAGCTTTCTTCATAATTATGAAGCAGAGGCAAATGGAATTTACAGGAATTTAGCTGCCGCTTTAAAGGAAGAAGGCGTTGAAACAAGCGAAAATCCGATGGATATTTATGAATATCATCCGGATGAGTTTGAAGAGGATGTTCTCATCTACTACGGCAAATTAACAGAAGTCGTTGATGATGAAGATAATAAAAGCTTTTTCAAAAATAATTCAGACTTAGATGCTGAAGAGTATTATGAGGCATTAGAAAAGCATCTTGCTTCTCAAAATAAAATTACGCCGCTTAGTAAGGATACAACATGGTATGCTTCTCTTGCAGGCCGTAATAATTTAGACTTGTTTGATTAATTTTGTTTAAAGTGATTTTAAGAGGTCAGTTATGAAAAAAAAACGAAAAAAGCGTACGATTGTTTTAGTCGTAATTTTGGTTATCGTGCTTGCAGTTTCCGGATATTATGTGTGGAAAGAAATGTATTCACGCGCACAGGAAGTTAAGGATTTTGAAAAAATACATGAGCTGGTTGATGATGAAAACGGCAGAAACCTTGCTCTTTTGATGAAGCAGAATCCTGAATGTATCGGCTGGGTTTGTATTCCCGATACAACGCTTGATTATCCTGTTATGCATACCCCAAATCAACCGCAAAAATATCTCAGATTAAGCTTTGATGAAAAATACAGCTTTTCGGGCGTTCCGTTCCTTGATGCAAGATGTACATTGGAAAGTGATAATTTAATTATCTATGGTCATAATCTGAAAAATGATACAATGTTTTCTTCTCTTGGCGGCTATGTACAGGCTTCTTACAGTAAAAAACATCCTAAAATTGAATTTGAAACTGCAAATGAAGATGCTTACTATTCAGTAGCTATCGTCGCTCAGATTGATGAAACGGATGAATGGTATAATTTTGTTGATGCACCAAACAGCAAAAGCTTTGATGAGTCAATAGAAACTCTTAAAACAAAGGCTGTTTATACAACAGATGTGGTACCCGAATTCGGGCAGCAGCTGCTTACATTAACAACTTGCTATGGTTCTGAAAAAAGCGGACGATTAATTGTCGTTGCAGTGAAAGATAAATAAAAGAATAAAAAGGTCGGTTCATTATGAACCGACCTTTTTGTATGCTTTATACGAAGCTGTGCTCAACTGTAACAACTAAGTTAATATTCGGATATTTCTCTCTGAAAACAGCTCTTATTTCTTTTAATACCGTGCTGTTTTCTTTTTTGTATTGATGCGGAATAACAAGATCAAAAATAAAGTTTGTATGTGTTTTGCCCTCAACAACTCTGAAATCGTGGAAAGAAAAGCGTTCGTCATAGGCTTTAATTAATTCAGCGGTTATTGCTCTGTATTCGTTTATTTTTTCATCATCCACTACAACAGGGTCCATATGAATGCAAATCATAATGTTTAAATTCTTGCTGATACGCTTCTCAACATTGTCTATCATATCATGAAGCTTGAGTACATCTTCGCTGCAAGGCACTTCAGCGTGCGCAGAAGCAATGATTCTGCCGGGACCGTAATCGTGAACAATTAAATCATGAACGCCTGCGATATCCTTTTCTGCAAGCATAATCTCTTCAATCTGCTTAACGAGCTCGGGATCGGGTGCTTTTCCAAGAAGATTGCTTATAATGTCTTTAACAATTCCGATACCTGCAATGATAACGATTACGGCAACGATAACGCCTATGATTCCGTCTGCTCGTTTGAAAGGGGTAAATGCAGAAATCAAAAGAGCTGCAATTGTTGCTGTCGTAGCAATGCAGTCATTCAGACTGTCTTGCTTAACGGCTTTCATATTTACATTGTTTGTTATCTTGAAAAGCTTGTTGTTGAAGAATGCCATCCAAAGCTTAACAGCAATGGATACGATTAAAACAATGAGGGTTGCAATGCTGAATTTAACATCTTCGGGGTGAATGATTTTTTCAATACTGCTTTTGCCAAGCTCAAAGCCCATAAGGAAGATAAAGAATGAAACAATAAGTGCGCTTATGTATTCCATTCTGCCGTGACCGAATGGGTGATCATCATCAACAGGCTTTCCAGCCAATTTCGCTCCGAATATCGTAACAACATTTGAGCTTGCATCCGAAAGGTTGTTAACCGCATCCGCAGTTATAGAAACGGAATTTGATAATGCACCAACTAAGAATTTGAATATGCAAAGCAGTAGGTTGCAGAATATCCCAACGCCACCCGACAGTGTGCCGTATTTTTCTCTTGTCTTGATGTCCTTTGCATCTCCGTCTTTGATAAATAGCTTTATAATAAAGTTACCCATAAAATTCCCTCCGTTTCGTATTGAAATATAATAACATATATGTATAAATAACTCAATCGGATTTTTCTTTATTCTATGGAATAATATTTAATTAATCAAATATTTATACATTATTATTGAATAAAAATTTTTCTTATGCTATAATGAATCAGATTAAATTGGAGTAGTATATATTAATGATAATTCTTGGCATAGATCCCGGCTACGCTATCATAGGCTGGGGTGTTCTTGAGCACAAAGCAAATAAATTTCGTGTTATAGATTACGGTGCTATAACAACCGAAGCGCATACACCGTTTCCGCTCAGACTGCAGACGATTTATACAGAAATGAATATGATTTTTGATAAATATCATCCTGAGGTTATGAGTATGGAAAAACTGTTTTATAATAATAATGCGAAAACAGTTATTGATGTTGCGCAGGCAAGGGGCGTTATAACGCTTTCTGCGCAGATGCATAATGTTGATATTTTTGAATACACACCGCTTCAGGTTAAGCAGTCTGTTACAGGCTACGGCAGAGCGGTTAAAAAACAGGTGCAGGAAATGACAAGGCTTATTTTAAATCTTGAAAAAATTCCAAAGCCTGATGATACGGCGGATGCCCTTGCTATGGCAATCTGTCACGGTCACGCAAGCGGAAGCCTTCTTGGCGGATATGGTAAGTTGTAGGTAGTCAAAATAATGTGCCTAAAATACAAAATTATGGCAGCTTTGCACATTTTTTGTCTTGCCATACAACAGTATGCCTGCACCAAAGAAATGCACAAATCTACTCATAATTTTGCATTTTAGGTGCGAGCAGTTTAGCCACTAAGATTTTTCGGCAAGACAAGGCACAATTATTTTTGCATACTGACGTATACAAAAATAATTTAACGAAGTATTGACGGAAAAGATTGCGGCTAAACCACAGTCTTTTGACTATCTATAACTTAAGTTTTGAGGTAGAAATATGATTTACAATGTTAAAGGTACATTAACCTATATAGATGCTCAGTTTGTTGTAGTAGAATGCAGCGGTGTCGGCTTTAAATGTTTTACAACGCTGAATACATCAAAATCAGTCGGCAAAATCGGCAGTGAAGTGAATCTTTACACGCATCTTTCTGTTAGAGAAGATGCAATGGATTTGTTCGGCTTTGCAACGCTTACGGAGCTTGAGGCATTCAAAATGCTGATAACTGTTTCGGGTGTCGGCCCAAAGGCTGCTGTTTCCGTATTGTCTGAGCTTACGCCGGACAGACTCGCTCTTGCAATTGCATCAAGTGATACAAAAGCAATCATTAAAGCAAATGGTATCGGAAAGAAAACAGCTGAGCGCATTGTGCTTGAATTAAAGGATAAAATGGCAAGCGTTGCAACAGGCGAGCTTTCTTCTGCCGTTGCTTCGGCAGGCTCTATTGTTGAGGAAAGCGCTTCTGCAGAAGCCGTTGCCGCGCTTGTAGCATTAGGCTTCAGCCAAAGTGATGCCGCTGTTGCAGTTGGCCAGATGGATAAATCTCTTTCAGCTGATGAAATGATAAGGCTTGGATTAAAACAGCTTTCAAGTAGTCTTTAATTGATTTTTGAGGAGTAACTATGAACGAAATGGATTTTGAAAACAGAATAGTTTCAACCGAGTTTTCAGAGGCAGATAACGATATTGAAAACAGCCTCAGACCGAAGGAATTAACTGACTATATCGGACAGGAAAAGGCAAAGGAAAATCTTTCTGTTTATATTCAGGCTGCCCGCCAAAGAGGGGAAGCACTTGACCATGTTTTGCTTTACGGACCTCCGGGTCTTGGTAAAACAACGCTTGCGGGCATTATTGCAAATGAAATGGGCGTTAATATCAGAATAACAAGTGGTCCTGCGATTGAAAAGCAGGGCGATCTTGCTGCGCTTTTAACCAATCTTCAGGAGGGCGATGTACTCTTTATTGATGAAATTCATCGTCTTAATCGAAGTGTTGAAGAGGTTTTGTATCCTGCGATGGAGGATAGGGCGCTTGATATTATTATTGGTAAAGGCCCGTCTGCAAGATCAATCCGACTTGATTTGCCGAATTTTACACTTGTTGGGGCAACAACCCGTGCAGGTCAGCTTTCAGCACCTTTGCGAGACAGATTCGGCGTTATTTTAAGATTGGAATTATATACAAATGCAGAGCTTGCATCTATTGTTAAAAGAAGTGCAGGCATTCTTGGAATTAATATTGATGAAAAGGGCGCTTATCAGATTGCTTCTCGTTCAAGAGGAACACCTCGTATTGCAAACAGACTTCTTAAAAGAAGCCGTGATTTTGCCGAAGTTAAGTATGAGGGTGTCATAACCGAGGAAGCTTCCTCAGATGCGTTGAACAGAATGGAAATTGATGAGCTTGGTCTTGATTCAATAGACCGCCGATTGCTTACAACTATGATAAGAAATTATAACGGCGGACCTGTAGGGCTTGAAACGATAGCAGCAGCTATAGGCGAGGAAGCCGTAACGATAGAGGATGTTTATGAGCCTTATCTTATGCAGATCGGATTTCTCAGCAGAACGCCGAGAGGCAGATGTGTTACGCCTGCAGGTTATAAGCATCTTGGAATAGAGCAGGATGGCCAGCAGTCTTTATTGTAATTTTAGAAAGGATATTTGTTATGGGCAGATTATTCGGAACAGATGGTGTCAGAGGAATTGCAAATAAGGATTTAACAAATGATCTTGCTATGAAAATAGGAATGGCGGCTGCCGAAATTCTTATTAAAAACAAGGATAATAAGCCAAAGGTTATGATTGGAAAGGACACAAGAGCATCGGGCGATATGCTGGAAGCTGCATTAACGGCAGGCTTTTGTGCAGTTGGTGTTGATGTGCTTTCCGTTGGTGTTGTGCCAACGCCTGCGATTGCTTATCTTGTTGGAAAATATAATTGTGATGCGGGTGTTATGATTTCTGCATCTCATAATCCTTGTGAATACAACGGCATTAAAATTTTCCAGGGAAATGGCTATAAGCTTCCCGATGAGCTTGAAGAAGAAATAGAAGCTATCATTCTTGACCAGGCAGAGGAAATAGAACTTAAAATCGGCGGCGAGGTTGGAAACAGAATTTACTGCAAAACAGCTGTTGAGGATTATATTCAGCATGTTGTCTCTGTTTCAGAGGTAAGATTTGACGGTATGAATATTGCAATTGATACATCAAATGGCTCTGCTTCTGTTTGTGCAAAGGAAATATTTACCCGCCTCGGCGCAAAATGCCATATGCTTTCCGATACACCGGATGGTGTTAATATAAACAAAAACTGCGGTTCAACACATCCCGAGGAGCTTATGAGTTTTGTAAAGGCAAATAAGCTTGATTTGGGGCTTGCCTTTGACGGCGATGCAGACAGAATGCTTGCTGTTGATGAAAACGGCGAGCTGGTTGACGGCGATAAGATTATTGCAATCTGTTCTATGCAGATGAAGCAGGAGGGCAGGCTCAATAAGGATACGGCTGTCGTTACCGTAATGAGCAATATGGGCTTTTTCAAATTCTGCGAAAAATACGGAATCCATTGTGCAAAAACGGCTGTCGGCGATAGATATGTTCTGGAGCGTATGCTGAAAAAAGGCTATAATATCGGCGGCGAGCAGAGCGGTCATGTAATCTTCCTGGATTATGCAACAACAGGGGACGGCGAGCTTTCAGGTGTTAAGCTGATTGAAACAGTTGTTAAAAGCGGAACAACGCTTGGCAATCTTGCGAAGGCAATGACGGTTTATCCACAGGTACTTATCAATGTTGAGGTTACCCCTGAGGGCAAACAAAAATATAACAATGATGAATATATTATTTCAGCCGTTCAGGAGGCTGAAATGGAGCTTCACGGCGACGGCAGAGTGCTTGTTCGTGTTTCGGGCACAGAGCCTCTTGTTCGTGTTATGCTCGAAGGAAAAGATTTAGAACAAATAACAAAGCTCGGCAATTATATTGCTGATGTGGTTAAAGAAAGACTTAGCTGATGAGATATACAAAAGATTGGAAAGATTATGAGCTTATTGATTGCTCAAACGGCGAAAAGCTTGAACGCTGGGGAAATCAGGTTTTAATCAGACCGGACCCGCAGGTTATTTGGAAAAGTGAAAGAAAAAACAGCTATTGGTATCAGGCAAACGCAAGATATGAACGCTCAAAAACAGGCGGCGGTCAATGGAATGTCTATAAAAAAATGCCGTCGTTCTGGCAGGTTAAGTATAAGGATTTAAGTTTTAATATCAAAACAATGGGCTTTAAGCATACAGGGCTTTTCCCGGAGCAGGCTGTAAACTGGGATTTAACCCGTGAGGTTATCCGAAACAGCGGCAGAAATGATGTGAAAGTGCTGAATCTGTTCGCTTATACAGGCGGTGCAACGGTTGCCTGCCTGAAAGAGGGTGCATCTGTTGTTCATGTTGATGCATCCAAGGGTATGACACTTTGGGCAAAAGAAAATGTGGAAGCCTCGGGGCTCTCCGATAAGCCTTGCAGATGGATTGTTGACGACTGTATCAAATTTGTTCAGCGTGAAATCAGAAGAGGCAATAAATATGATATTATAATCCTTGATCCTCCGTCTTACGGCAGAGGACCTAAGGGCGAAATCTGGCATTTAGAGGATAGCCTTTATGATTTTGTAGGGCTTGTTAAGCAGGTGCTTTCCGATAATCCTCTTATGGTGCTTTTAAATTCGTACACAACAGGGCTTTCGGCTTCTGTTATGAAATATATTCTTGATGATATTATAGTTAAAGAAAAGGGCGGCAGTGTTGATGCAGATGAAATCGGGCTTCCTGTTTCATCAAACGGGGAAGTTCTTCCCTGCGGAGCATCAGCGATCTGGATGAAATAATGGAATTAATTAAATTTGATGATGTTAGTTTTTCGTATACTCTTGATGATGAAGAGGAAAACACATCTGAAAAAATTGATGTTATAAAAAATCTTAATCTTGAAATAGAAAAGGGCAGCTTTGTTGCGGTTCTCGGTCATAACGGCTCGGGCAAATCAACGATTGCAAAGCTTATAAATGGTCTTCTTGTTCCGCAGAGCGGAATGGTAACTGTAAATGGTGTATCAACTGAAAATGAAGACGATGTTTTTGAAATCCGTAAAAATGTAGGTATGGTTTTTCAGAATCCCGATAATCAGATTGTTGCTTCAATCGTTGAAGAGGATGTTGCCTTCGGTGTTGAAAACCTCGGTATTCCGTCCGCAGAAATCAGACAAAGAGTGGATGAAGCGCTCAAAACTGTTGGAATGTATGAATTCCGTGAAAGAGCACCGCATAAGCTTTCGGGCGGTCAGAAACAGCGTGTTGCCGTTGCAGGCATTATTGCAATGAAGCCGCAGTGTATCGTGCTTGATGAGCCGACCGCAATGCTTGATCCAAGTGGGCGCAGGGAAGTTATTGAAACAGTTAAAAAGCTGAACAAGGAAGAAAATATAACAATTGTTCTGATTACGCATTATATGGATGAAGCTGTTGAAGCAGACAGAGTTATCGTTGTGGATAACGGCGAAATCAAAATGGATGATACGCCGGAAAATGTGTTTGCAAGAGTGGATGAGCTTAAAGCACTTGGTCTTGATGTTCCGCAGTCAACCGAGTTGATTTATAGATTAGGACTTAAAACAGATAAAACAATCTTAACCGCCGATGATTGTGTGGAATTTATTAAAAACGCATTGGAGGTTTAATTGTGGCAGTTTTAGTTTGTGAAAATTTAAAATATCTTTACAGCGTCGGAACTCCTTTTGAAACTGCTGCAATTGAAGCTGTTGATTTCTCAGTGGAAAAGGGAGATTTAATCGGCGTAATCGGTCATACAGGCAGCGGAAAATCAACGCTGATTCAGCATTGTAACGGCTTGCTGGAACCCCACAGCGGTTCGGTTTATCTGAATGGAAATGATATCTGGTCTAAGGAAAACAGAAAGAATATAAGAAATGTCCGCTTTTCAGTCGGGCTCTGCTTTCAGTATCCCGAGTATCAGATTTTTGAATCAACAATATACAGAGAAATCGCTTTCGGTCCGAAGCAAATGGGATTAAGTGATAAAGAAATCGAAGAGCGTGTTTATCAAAGTATGGATTTTGTCGGCTTAAACCGTTCTCTTGAAGATGAATCTCCGTTTGAGTTATCGGGCGGGCAAAAAAGGCGTGTTGCCATTGCTTCCATTCTTGCAATGCAGCCGCAGGTGCTTATTCTTGATGAGCCTTGTGCAGGTCTTGATCCTGTCGGAAGAAATATTATCCTTGATCTTGTTAAGGAATATCAGCATAAAATGGGGAATACTGTTATTCTTGTTTCTCATTCTATGGAGGATGTTGCAAAGCTGTGCAATAAGGTTCTTGTTATGAATCAGGGAAAGGTTGCTATGTACGGCACAGTTCCCGAGGTTTATTCACAGGGCGAAAAACTGAAAGAAATGGGTCTTAATGTTCCGCAGATTACGGATGTCTTTTTAAAGCTTAAAGCAAGTGGTGTTGACTGCAGAACAGATATTTTTACTGTTGAAGACGGTGTTCAGGAGATAAACAGGCTCTTTTCCGCAAAGAAAGGAGCGCAGGCATTATGAGTGAAATCACAATCGGGCAGTATTTCCCGGGAAAATCAGTTATCCATAAAATGGATGCAAGAATGAAATTGGTATTGGTCATTCTTTTCATTGTTGCTATGTTTTTATGTAAAAATTTCATATCGCTTGCTTTTGTTGCTGCGGCATTGGCAGCAATTATCTATATCAGCAAAATTCCTTTCAAAACAATCAGAAAAAGCCTTAAGCCGCTTATGATGATTATTCTGTTAACAGCAATCATCAATCTTTTTTACGGCACAGGGGAGCCGCTTGTAAAATTCTGGTTTTTTACAATAACGCGTGACGGAATTTACAGAGCTGTCTTTATGGCTTTCAGAATTTCTATTCTTGTTGTTGCAGGCTCAATGTTAACCTATACAACTTCTCCAACCGAGCTTACGGATGCGATTGAAAGGTTGTTTAAGCCGCTTAAATATATCAAAATTGATGTGCATACAATCGCTATGATTATGACGATTGCGTTAAGATTTATTCCAACGCTTGTTGAAGAAATTGATAAAATAACAGCGGCGCAGAAATCAAGAGGTGCCGATATGGAAAGCGGCAATGTTATGAAAAGAATAAAGGCGCTTATTCCCGTTATTATTCCGCTTTTTATTTCTTCATTCAGAAGAGCAAAGGAGCTTGCCGATGCAATGGAATGCCGTTGCTACAGAGGCGGCGAGGGCAGAACAAAAATGAAAATTGCAAAACTTCAGACAAGAGATTATATTGCGTTTGTTGTATTTGCAGTATTCGTTGCGCTGATTTGCTATTTTAATACACTTATGGTGGCGGTTGTATGAGAAATCTTTTAGTTGAAATCAGCTATGATGGTTCAAATTACCATGGCTGGCAGGTGCAGAAAAATGCGTTAACCGTGCAGGAGGTTTTTCAGAATGCCGTTGAAAAGGTATTTTGTGAAAGAATAGATATTAAAGGCTGCAGCAGAACAGACAGCGGTGTTCACGCAAATTCATATTTTGTAAATTTTAAAACAGATAAAACGATTCCGGCTGATAAGGTTGTTATGGCGCTGAATACCTATCTTCCAAAGGATGTTGCCGTTCTCTCCTGCAAGGAGGTTTTTGAAGATTTCCATGCAAGATACAGCGTTCAGTCCAAGGAATATGTCTATAAGCTTTATAACGGAAAAATAAGGAATCCGTTTTATAATAATTATGCGTTTCATTATAGATATCCTATTAATGTGGATTATCTGAATGAACAGGCAAAGGCTTTTATCGGAACATATGATTTCAGTGGCTTTTGCTCTTCCAATTCGGATGTTGAAGACACTGTAAGAACAGTTAAAAACTTTGAAGTTTCCCGAGACGGGGATATGGTTTATTTTACGGTTGAAGCAGACGGCTTTCTTTATAATATGGTTCGCATAATGGTTGGTACGCTTATTTTTATAAATGAGGGTAAAATAAAAGCAAATGAATTAAAAGAAATTATTGAAAGTAAAAATCGTAAAAGAGCAGGTAAAACCGCTCCGCCGCAGGGGCTTTATCTTAATCGAGTTAATTATTAAAAGGATTTGAAAATTTATGCCATCTAATCAACGCAAAAATGAACGCATTGCAAGAAAAAATGCGAAAACGAAAAAAAAGTTAAAATTTTTATGGATACTGGTTATTCTGATTGTTGCAATAATCATTGTTCTCAAGGTGTGTGAAATTGATTTTTCGAAGCTTTTCAGTTCAGACAATGAAAGTAAGAACAGCTATTCAGCTTCGGTTGAGGAACAAGAGGGATTTCCGTATAAAATTGATGCAGGGGATCATACAGTGCTTTCTGTTGTCGGTAATGAGCTTGCCGTTTTAAACAGCGCAAGCTATGCTGTTGTTGATTCTGACGATGCAGAAGAATACATCCATGATGATCATGGATATGCAAATCCTATTCTTAAAACAAGCGGCGGCTATTCTCTTATCTTTGATCAGGGCTCAACCTCTTACAGGCTTGATACCCGAAAAGATAATATATATGAAAATTCTACCGAAGGGGAGATACTCTGTGCAGATGTTTCCGACACAGGTTCTATTGCTGTTGCAACAGTTTCGGGAACGCAGAAGAGCAGGGTACAGGTATTTTCCAAATCCTTCAGCGAAAAGATGAATTATGAAATAAGAGGCGGTTATATAACCTCTATTGCAATTGATGACAGCGGTAAAAAAATTGCCTTTGTTGTAATGAATTCCGAAAACGCATCCATAAAATCAACGCTTTATACAATGCGCGTTCGTGATGCTGAACCGAAAGCGCATATAGATTATAAAGGTTCTTCCGTGCTAGATATTCATTTCGCATCAAGTGCAATTTATGTTGTCGGCAACGATTTTGTAAGTGTTGTTACCTCGCTTCAAAAGGAAACCAAGGTTTTGGAGCAGGGCAATATAAACACATTGGCATATTGCTATAATCCTGCGGATTATTTAATTCTTGCATATTCCGATTATGCAGGCGCAGTAAACAGTAAGCTTGCCTATATTAAGCCAAACGGCACGGTTAAAACAACCGTTGAGGTGCAGGCTGAAATAAAGGATGTTACGGCATCCGGCAATGAAATGACGGCATTAACAAGTAATGAGGCTGTTTCTTATAGAGTGAGCAACGGAAATGAAGAAGATTATATTAAGCTGGATGATTCGTATACGAATATTCAGCAGATTTCTTCAACACTATATGCCAAGCATCGCTCTTATCTTGAAATAATTAATGATTGAGGTTAAAGTATGAATTTTGTTGA
>JAIDLO010000017.1 GCA_029050995.1 Eubacterium sp.
GGCTTATACAGAGCAACCTCGACTCTGAACAGCTGGCTCTATGGCGGAGATCCTATGCTTTATCTTGAATATGACGAGGCAACCGAAGCGTTGAGAAAAATGGCTGAAGCAGACGGATTTGAAAAATTACTTGAAGAGCTTTTGCTGGATGAAAACGGAAAAGCAGTGCTTCATATGCTGCCGTCTTTAACATTGGGAAATGAGGAAAGAAAAGCAGAGGAAAAGCGTATTGCTTCGGAGCTTTCAGCTTTAACGGAAGAGGAAAAGCAGCAGCTTGTTCTTCAGAATGAAAAGCTTTCTCTTTGGCAGCAAACGCCTGATTCAGCAGAGGATGTTGAAACGCTTCCTGTTCTTTCTTTAAGCGAAGTGAGCGATACACCTGAGCTTATCAAAACAATTGAAAGTACGGATGACGGTGTAAAAATCCTTTATCATCCGATGAATACAAACGGAATTGTTTATCTTTCTATATATTTTCCGTTAACGCAGTTCAGCCTTTCGGAACTTGCAAAGCTTTCTCTTTATCCGTCCCTTTTCGGCGAATTTCCAACTGAAAAGTATTCGGTAACGGAGCTTCAGCAGAATATAAAAACCTATATTGGCAGTCTTGTATTTAATGTAGAGGTTTTCGGAAAAGACAGTCAGACAGAAAAATGCACACCTTATTTAACAGTTCGTGCAGGCATTCTTGAAGAAAATCTTGAAAAGGCAAAGGCGCTTATCCTTGAAGTTTTAACGAAATCAAAGTTTGATGATGTTCAGAAAATCAAAGAAATTGTTATGCAGAGTTACGAAATGGCGCGTCAATCTGCAATAGGAAGAGGACATTCCTTGGCAATCAGTGCAGTGCAGGCACAGTATAGCGCAAAGGGTGCAGTTAACGAGGCGGTAAACGGCTATTCCTCAATGAAATATCTTCATCATTTTGCAGATGATTTCAACGGAGAAATTGATGCATTTCTCTCTCTGATCGGCAGAGTAAATGCAGATGCCGTATGTAAATCAAAGCTTGTTGTAAGCGTAACCTCAACTGAAAATGTTTCTGTTTCGGATTTGCTTTCGGAACTGCCAAGCGGAAAAGAAATTCCAAAGGAAGCTGAATATAAAACAAGCCTTCCGAAACGAATGGGTATCCGTATTCCTGCGCAGATTGCTTTTGCAGTTAAGGGATACCATCTAGCCTGTGCGGATGTAAAAATGAACGGTTCTTTAAGAATTGCGTCAAACATTCTTTCGCTTGATTATCTTTGGAATATCGTAAGGGTACAGGGCGGTGCATATGGTGCAGGTTGCCCTGTCGGAAGAAACGGAAATCTGATTTGCTATTCATTCAGAGATCCTTCTCCAGCTCGTTCCTTGCAGGTTTATGATTCTTTATCTGAATACATTTCCGATTTCTGTAAAAGTGATACGGATTTGGACAAATTCATTATTTCTGCTGTTGCGGCAACAGAACCGCTCAGAACGCCTGCCGAACAGAGTATTGCTGCGGATGAGCTTTGGTTTTCGGGTGTTACGGAAGAAGAAAGAATTTCAACCCGCCGCCAGATGCTTTCTGCTGATCGTAAATCACTTATGGAATGGTGCTCCGTATTTGATAAAATGGCGGAGGACGGCGCAGTTTGCGTTGTCGGTCACGAAGGGGCTCTTAAAGAATGCGAAGCTCTTGAAATTTGTGAGCTTTAAAAATATATTAAATTGGGATACTGTAATGCTGCAGTATCCCTTTATTTTTTGCTGTTAAAATATGTATATTTTACTGTGCAGGCGGTTGTATATATAAACAAATTATGATAAAATGTATATATATATTTTATGGAGTTGATATTGTGAATTATATCGAAATGGATACTGCCTGCGGTAAAATCCGAGGTATTGATACTGAAAAGTGTCTTGAATTTCGCGGAATTCGTTATGCTAAAGCAGAACGCTTTGGTTATCCGGAACAAATAAAAGGCTGGGACGGCGTGTATGATGCTACTGAATTCGGGGAATGCGCCTATCAGCATCGTGCTTTTGAGGATGATGCAACAGTAAATGCCTTTTATCATAAGGAATTCAGAAAAGGTCTTTCTTTTACATATAGCGAGGATTGCCTTTATCTGAATATCTATGCGCCTAAAAATGCTGAAAACTGCCCTGTGCTTCTTTATATTCACGGCGGAAGCTTTACGGGCGGAAGTGCAAATGAGGGGCATATCAGCGGTGTTCGTTTTGCTGAAAACGGCGTTATGATGGTTGCGATTAATTATCGTTTAGGACCATTCGGCTTTTGCTCTCATCCGGCTATTAAAGGCGAAAACGGCGCAATTGGAAATCAGGGCTTGTTTGATCAGGTAGCTGCGATTCAATGGGTAAAGGAGAATATAGCCTCATTTGGCGGTAATCCCGATAAAATTACGCTTATGGGGCAGAGTGCAGGGGCTATGAGTGTTGATATTCATATCTCAAATCCTTTGCTGAAAAATCAGCTATCAGGTGCAATTTTGATGAGTGGTGCAGGACTTCAAAGATTTCTTTTAAAGCCGTTGGCGCCCGAAAAAACTGTTTCTTTCTGGGAAGAAATTATGAAAGAAGCCAAGGTTGATTCTATGGAAGAATTAAAGCAGGTTGAGCCGAAAACGCTTTATTATGCGTGGATGGCTGCATGCAAAAATATGAAATTCAGTATGCCGTACACCTTGCCTGTTTATGACGGAGTATTGCTTCAGAATGGCTCTTTCAATAAAAAAGGTATTGATGATGTGCCGTATATGATTGGTGTAACCTCTACGGATATGATGCCGATTGTATTGCAAAGGCTTGCTAAAAAATGGGGCAGTTATGCTTCTAAAAATAATACAAGCAAATGCTATATTTATAATTTTACAAGAGATTTGCCGGGCGACGAAAAGGGTGCGTGGCATTCATCAGATTTGCTTTATGCATTTTCAACGCTTGAGTTCAACTGGAGACCGTTTGAAGAGATAGATTATGCAATTTCAAATCAGTTTTCAGATGCAATCTGTGCATTTGCTGAAAACGGAAATCCAAATTGTAAAGCAATGCCTGAATGGAGGGCTGATTTCAGAAAACCAATGCATTTCTGTGAGCATACAGGGCATGCAGACTGGAACACGCTTAAAAATCTTCATAGTACATTTGCATATAAAGGAATGGGATAATGAGTAAATTTAATCATATATTTAAACAAACAGAGGCAACAGAGAATTGCAGAATTTATTCTTCTGATGTTAACATTGCCCGCATAGATTTTGTAAGCGAAAGCTGTGTTCGTGTTGCGATATATAAAGATTCTTCTTCAATGCTGCCAACATTTTCTGTTAATCCGGAAAACAGCTTTTCGGAAAACGGAAGAGGAAGGCTTGAAACAGCAGGCTTTTCCATGTTCAGCCCTGTTGTATCGGAAAACGGAAACACGGAAAGTTTTGAATTACCGAATGGTATAAAAATAGAGCTTCAAAAGGATAACTTTCTTTTGACATATTATAAGGATAATGCCGTTTTGTTTGCGGACAGAGCGCCGCTTGCCTATAATTTTGAAAACGAATTCGGAAAAGAAATCTGCCATTATATTACCCGCTTGGAAAATGAAAAGATTTTCGGCCTTGGCGATAAGGGCGGTGCATTGAATAAGGCAGGCAGAGCCTTTCGGATTGAAACTACGGATTGTATGGGCTATGATGCAAGTGAAAGTGATCCGCTTTATAAGCATGTTCCGTTTTATATCTGCGAAAATGCAGTTGGCACTTACGGTATTTTTTATGATACCGCAGATACATCCTATTTTGATTTGGGCAAGGAAATTAATAACTATTATGCGCCGTATAAATATTTCAAAACAGAGGATGATGCGTTAGTTTATTATGTTTTCTTCGGAACAAAGCTTTCTGTTTTGCAGCAGTTTACAAAAATGTGCGGCAAGCAGGCATTTCCGCCGAAATGGAGCTTTGATTACTGCGCAAGCACAATGGCGTATACGGATGCTCCGAAATCTCAGGAAAAAATGAATGAATTTCTGGATAAACTGAATGAAACGAATCTTTCCTGCAGGGGATTCTATCTTTCATCAGGCTATACATCAATCGGCAATCAGCGTTTTGTGTTTAATTGGAATTATGATAAATTCCCTGATCCAAAGCAGTTTATAGATAATTTTTCAAAAGAGGGTATAGAGATTATACCGAATATCAAGCCTGCCTTTCTTGATAATCATCCTATGTATAAGGAAATAGCGGATAAGGGCTGGTTTGTTAAAAATCCCGATGGCTCTCCGTTTGTAACGGAATTCTGGGATGGCCTTGGCAGTTATCTTGATTTTACAAACAAGGAAGCGTTTGATTTCTGGAAAGAGAAAGTAACGGAAACACTGCTGGATTACGGCATTATCGCAACATGGAATGATAACAACGAATTTGATATTAAGGATTCTGATGCAGTTGTAGCAGGCTTTAACGGCTCAGAAATCAAAGCAAGCCGTATAAGACCGATTCTTACATATCTTATGGTGTCTGCTTCCTATCAGGCGCAGATGGCAAAAAATCCGAAGCTTCGTCCGTTTCTTTCAACCCGAAGCGGAAATATTGCCGTTCGCCGTTATGCGCAAACATGGTCCGGCGATAACAGAACAAATTTTGCAGATTTGCGTTATTGCCATTATATCGGGCTTACAATGTCCCTTTCAGGTTTCTATTTCTATGGTCACGATTTGGGCGGCTTTCACGGCGATATGCCGTCAAGAGAGCTGTTGTTAAGATGGATTCAGCATGGTGTGTTTGAGCCCCGTTTAACGATTCATTCGTGGAATACGGATGGCTCGGCAACAATGCCTTGGAGTTATCCGGATATTGTTCCGTCTGTTCAGAAAATATTTGCGCAGCGTAAAAAGCTTTTGCCTTATATTTACAATTCTGCTTATAATTCAGTTGAGCAGGAAATCCCAATGAATGCGCCAACATTTTTGTATTTCGATGATGATAAGCTGTATGAATATCCCGATATGATGATGCTTGGCAAGGATATTCTTGTTGCCTTTGTTTTTGATGAGGGTAAGAAAACAGCAAATGTTTATCTGCCGAAAGGTTCGGATTGGTATCTTGATGATAAACTGATTAACGGCGGAACAGAGCTGGAACTGGATATACCTGCGGAGGAAGCAATGCCATATTTTGTGCGTAGTGGTTCTGTGCTTCCAACGGATGAGGCTGATTACGGATTTAAGACGGATGAAAATCTTGTTTTCACAGTTTATCCGCTTAAAGAAGGATACTTTGAAAGCGAATTTTTTTCTGATGACGGTGGCAGCTTTGATTATCAGAATAATAAGTGTGTTCGTCTGAAATTTAAAGTTCATTGTGATGAAAAGTCTGTTTCTGTAGAATTTGAAAATTCAGGCGAAACAGCGATTGAACCGAATATCGTTTTGTGCAAAGGCGACCATAGAACGCTCATAATTAAGTGAGTTAAAAAACGGTTTTGTGAGGAAAACAAATGATACGAAAAATGGTAATCAGCGATTATGCAGAAGTCTATAATTTGTGGCTTTCCTGTAAAGGTATGGGGCTTAATGATGTGGATGATTCTGAAATTGGCATTGCTAAATTTTTAGAACGCAATCCCGATACCTGTTTTGTTGCTGAAACGGATAATAAAATAGTCGGTGTGATTATGGCAGGGAATGATGGCAGGCGTGGATACATTTATCATACCGCTGTTCATCCGTCCTGCAGAAAGCAGGGCATTGGCTCTCGTCTTGTTCAGACCGCTATGGATGCGTTAAAACAGCTTGGTATATGCAAGGTTGCGTTGGTTGTATTTGAACAGAATCAAAGCGGCAATGCCTTTTGGGAAAAGCAGGGCTTTACTGTAAGAACAGATTTAACTTATCGTAATAAATCCCTTGCCGAAATGATACGCATAGATACTTAAAAATATTTTGCAAACAAAAAGCCAGCTCGTAAGAGCTGGCTTAATCTTTTATGAATTACTCAAAATCAACAACATTTACCCAGGAATCGAGGAGTTCTCTTTCGCCCGGTTTGTTTTTAATGCTTTCTGAGCAAGCTACGATTGGCATCCACTGCTGAACAAGCTGCTTTGGAATATCAGCCTTTTTGCAGAAAAGGTTAAGATATTTTTCAGCTAATGCCTGATTCTTCTGCAGGCAGAATACAAGGTAAGTTCTTGCTGCATCTGCGGATGCATTGCCCTGTGTTGCATGTGCCCAGTCAATTATATAATACTCGCCGTTTGGTGTAACGATGATATTTGATGGGCGGAAATCGCCGTGAAGCACCTTGTTGTGCTTTTTAACACCCTCCAAGCGGTTATGCAGATCAAAGCGAACAGTTGCCTCGTAGGTTGATGCACTGATTTTAGCGTGCATTTTATCCTTGATTTTGTTGAGATGAATTGCTTTCTTTGAATGAATTTCATTCTGAATATCAACGAATTTCTCAAGATATTCGTCTTCCTTCTCAGGATTTTCAGCCATAAGCTCTGAAAGTGTTTTACCCTCAATATATTCTCTTGTGATAGCCCAGCCGTTTTCGGTTTTCTTAACATCAAGAAGCTTTGGTATTTTTAATCCTGTTTCTTCTACTCTTGCATTGTTAAGTGCTTCGTTAAGCACCTCTGCCTTTGTAAATGTTTCGTCAAATTCCTTAACAAGCATATCGCCGTCACGATAAATCTTTTTGTGTTCTCTTTCTAAAATTGTTGCCATAAAGACACCCCCTGTAAAATCTATTATATCTTAATTTGGTATATCGTTCAAGAAATTAGTTGCCGTAATATGCTCTGAGATACATTTCCTTCATTTCGCTCATAAGAGGAAGTCTTGGGTTAGCACCTGTGCACTGATCGTCAAATGCCTGCTCAACCATTTCGTCAAGATTATCAAGGAAGTACTGCTCATCAACGCCGTAATCCTTAATGCACTTTTTGATACCGCAGTATTCTTTAAGCTCGTCAATCTTCTTGATAAGACCTTTAAGCTTTTCTTCGTCATTCTTGCCCTTAACGCCAAGAGCGTCAGCAACCTGTGCATAGCGAGCAAGAGTGTGCGGATGATCATACTGGCTGAATGTACCCATCTTAGTAGGAACCTCTGCTGCATTGAATTCAAGAACATAATCAATCATAAGTGCGTTTGCAACACCGTGTGGAAGGTGGTGGAAAGCGCCAAGCTTATGTGCCATTGAGTGGCAGATACCAAGGAATGCATTTGCAAATGCCATACCTGCCATTGTAGCAGCATTAGCCATTTTTTCTCTTGCAATCGGATCATTCGGACCATTGTCGTATGCTCTTGGAAGATACTCAAAGATATTCTTGAGTGCTTCAATAGCAAGACCGTCTGTGTATTCAGTTGCCATCATGGAAGCGTAAGCCTCAAGTGCGTGTGTAACAGCGTCAATACCGGATGCTGATGTAAGACCCTTAGGTGCATTCATATGGAAATCTGCGTCAACGATTGCCATGTTTGGAAGAAGCTCATAGTCTGCAAGCGGATATTTTGTGCCTGTTTTTTCGTCAGTGATAACTGCGAAAGGTGTAACCTCTGAGCCTGTACCTGCTGATGTAGGGATAGCGATAAAGTAAGCCTTTTCGCCCATTTTAGGGAATGCATAAACTCTTTTGCGGATATCCATAAATCTCATTGCAAGATCGAAGAAATCTACTTCAGGATGTTCATAAAGCACCCACATAATCTTTGCAGCATCCATTGCAGAACCGCCGCCTAATGCGATAATGCAGTCAGGCTGGAATGCGTTGATCTGAGCAGCACCCTCTTTAGCACAAGCAAGAGTCGGGTCCGGAGCAACATTGAAGAATGTTGAATGAATGATGCCCATTGAATCAAGCTTATCTGTAATAGCCTTTGTATAGCCGTTATTATAAAGGAATGAGTCTGTTACGATAAATACCTTTTTCTTGCCCATAACTGTTCCAAGCTCATCAAGAGCAACAGGAAGACAGCCTTTCTTAATGTAAACCTTTTCAGGTGCTCTGAACCAAAGCATATTTTCCCTTCTTTCTGCAACAGTTTTGATGTTGAGTAAGTGCTTAACACCTACATTTTCTGATACGGAGTTACCGCCCCAGGATCCGCAGCCGAGTGTAAGTGACGGTGCAAGATCAAAGTTGTAAAGGTCGCCGATGCCACCGAAGGAAGAAGGTGTATTTACAAGAATACGGCAGGTTTTCATACGAGCGGCAAATTCATCAATCTTAGCTCTTTCCGTTGTTTCATTAAGATAAACAGATGATGTATGGCCGTAACCACCGTCAGCGATAAGCTGTTCAGCCTTAGCAAGCGCATCGCTGAAATCCTCACTCTTGTACATAGCAAGAACAGGGGAAAGCTTTTCGTGTGCGAATTCCTCGCTGATGTCAACAGATTCAACCTCGCCGATAAGAATCTTTGTTGCCTCAGGAACCTCAACACCTGCAAGAGCAGCAATTGTTACAGGCTTCTGACCAACGATTTTTGCGTTAAGTGCGCCGTTGATGATGATTGTTTTACGAACCTTTTCGATTTCGTCATCCTTAAGGAAGTAGCAGCCTCTGTCTTCAAACTCTTTGCGAACTGCTTTGTAAACCTTCTTGTCTACAATGCAGGACTGCTCTGAAGCACAAATCATACCGTTATCAAATGTTTTTGAATGAATGATTGAGTTAACAGCCTTGATGATGTCTGCGCTTTCGTCAATGATAGCAGGCGTGTTGCCGGCACCAACGCCAAGAGCAGGCTTACCGCTTGAGTAAGCAGCCTTAACCATACCAGGACCGCCTGTTGCAAGAATAATGTCTGCCTCTTTCATTACAAGGTTTGTCATATCAAGTGACGGTGCATCAATCCAGGAAATAATGCCTTCCGGTGCACCTGCTTCAACAGCAGCATCAAGAACGATTTTAGCTGCAGCAGCTGTTGAATTCTTTGCTCTTGGATGAGGAGAAATGATTATACCGTTTCTTGTTTTAAGCGCAAGAAGCGTTTTGAAGATTGCTGTCGATGTAGGGTTAGTTGTTGGAATAACAGCAGCAATAACGCCGATAGGATCAGCAACTCTCATTGTTCCGAATGCTTTGTTTTCTTCAATAACGCCGCATGTCTTTGTGTCTTTATACTGATTATAAATATACTCAGCAGCGTAGTGGTTTTTAATAACCTTGTCTTCAACAATGCCCATGCCTGTTTCTTCAACTGCCATTTTTGCAAGCGGAATTCTTGCCATGTTGGCAGCCTTTGCAGCAGCAAGGAAAATTTTATCAACCTGCTCCTGTGTGAATGTTGAAAATTCTTTCTGAGCTTCACGAATTCTTGCAAGCTCTTTTTCAAGTTTTTCAACGCTGTCGATAATTTCTTTAGCCATTTTAGTTACCTCCAAAATCTGTTTGTCTGTAATTTTTAATCGTTAATTATTTAACAATTACTTGCCCATATAATAATCTTAAACAAGGATTATTGCAATATTTTTCTCTTAAATTCTACTTTTTTTATAAAATCAATAAAAAAATCACAATTTCTTTGTGCGAAAGGCGAATTCTTTGTGAAATATTTAACAATATCGTTAATGTATTTAGCGTTAGTATTATTAGGGTAGTGAAGACTAATAGTATTGTACGAATGTAAAAGAGTTAAGCAATAAACGGCAGTATGAAAAATCAG
>JAIDLO010000170.1 GCA_029050995.1 Eubacterium sp.
TGCCTGTTCTTCCTTTTCAGCCTCAGTAAGCCCTTCTGCCTTTGATTTGCGGGCAAGCTCATTAATTCTGTTTATCTGTTCCTGTGTAACCATTAGTCTAAAAAGTCCTTTAATTTTTTACTTCTGCTTGGATGGCGAAGCTTTCTCAATGCTTTTGCTTCAATCTGGCGGATACGCTCACGGGTAACATTAAACACCTTACCAACCTCTTCAAGTGTTTTCGGGTTACCGTCTTCAAGACCAAATCTAAGCGCAAGCACCTTTTCTTCTCTTGGTGTTAATGTTTTAAGCACATCAGCAAGCTGCTCTTTAAGAAGGCTCATAGATGCTGCATCAGCAGGAGCAAGTGCATCATCATCAGGAATAAAATCGCCGAGATGAGAATCTTCCTCTTCGCCGATTGGTGTTTCAAGAGAAACAGGCTCCTGTGCCACTCTGAGAATTTCCCTTACCTTATCTGTTGGCATTTCAAGAAATTCAGCAATTTCTTCCGGCGTTGGCTCTTTGCCGTTCTGATGAAGAAGCTGGCTGTTTGCCTTTTTAACCTTATTGATTGTTTCAACCATATGAACAGGAATTCTTATTGTTCTTGCCTGGTCTGCAATAGCACGCGTAATAGCTTGTCTGATCCACCAGGTAGCATAAGTTGAAAACTTAAATCCCTTTGAATAATCAAACTTATCAACGGCTTTGATAAGTCCCATATTTCCTTCCTGAATTAAATCAAGGAACTGCATACCTCTGCCGACATATCTTTTTGCAATGCTTACAACAAGACGAAGATTTGCCTCGGCAAGTCTTTTCTTAGCATACTCATCATTATCGTCAGCAATACGAATTGCATATTCAATTTCTTCCTCAGGTGTAAGAAGAGGCACTCTGCCTATTTCTTTAAGATAAACCTTAACAGGATCATCCATTGCAGCATTGTCATTTGTTGCTACAGTATCAGCTGCATCCGTATCCTTAGGCAAATCAACCTCAAGGGTAATTCCGTCTAATGCTTCTGCAGAAAAGTCATCAATAATGCTGATGTTTGCGCCGTCAATCAAATCATTCAGCTTTTCAAGTTCATCAACATCAAGGTCAAGCTCAACAATAACATTATCAATTTCCTGTGCAGTAAGATGACCAACTGCCTTTCCCTTATCAACAAGCTTTTTAAAAGCGTTGTTTTTCTTTTCTTCAGAAACATGCTGTGTTGGGGTAAGATTAATTTTATCCATAATATTCTCCTTCTATGTATTTCCAAATGCTTTTCTGAATTCATCATCATCCATTTCCGAAGCAGCTTTGCTGTTTTTCTTATTATGCTCTTCAGTAATGACTTTCAGACAATCAGAAAATTCCTCTTTGGAATTTGCACTTTCTTTTCCTCTTGCAATAATACCCGAATACCTGCCGCATTCCCCGGCAGTCAGCTTATCGCCGAAATTTGTAATATCCGTATCATTGCCATTTGCTATATTTTCACAGATAAGACCAAATAGCTTTCTTATAAATCCCGAAGAAAGATAATCAGCAGAAAAATTGCCGACATATTTTAAACAATCCGGATATTTTACAAGCAGATAAATCATTCTTTCCTCGGCTTTGAATTTCTTTGTTGTTTCTCCGCTTTCGTAGGAAATTTTAGCATTCTGCCTTATACTGTCATTAACAATTTTTTTATAATTTGTTCTTCTTTCATTCCTGCTTCTTCGGCTTACATAGGCTTCAAGCTGCGCATTGAATGTTCTTTTTTCAATGCCAAGCTCTTCCGAAAGCCGTGATACATACAAATCTCTTTCAATCGGCGATGTATCAGCAAGGACTTTAATCACATCATTTACAAAGTCAACTTTGCCTTGTGTGAAATTCAGATTATGCTTTTTTCGTATATCAAGGATTTTAAACTCTAAATCACTTGATGCACCCTCAAGCATTGCGCCGAATTTTTCAGCTCCAACCGTTTTTATGATTTCATCGGGATCTTTTCCGTATTGAAGCGCAGGCACCTTAATCTTGATATCCGTTTGCTTAAACATCTGAATTGCTTTAGAGAGCGCCTTCTGCCCTGCCTCATCCGCATCATAAGCCAGGATAACCTCTTTTGCATATCTGCAGATCAAGCGGACCTGTTCGTTTGTTAAAGCCGTTCCGCAGCCTGCAACAGCATGTGTAAACCCAGCCTGATGCATGGAGATAACATCCATATAACCCTCGCAAAGGATTATGCTTTCTTTACCACTGTCTTTTGCAAAGTTCAGACCGAAAACCTCATTTGTTTTCTTATAGGCAAGCGTATCATTTGTGTTGATATATTTCGGCTTGCTGTCATCAAGAACTCTTCCACCGAATGCAATTACATTGCCTCTTACATCAATAATCGGCGTCATAACACGATTTCTGAAATAATCGTAATAACTGCCCCGTTCACTTTTTCTGGCTAATCCGGCTTCAACCATTTCCGTAAGCGAAAAGCCCTGCGATTTTAGATACTTGATAAGAGAATCCCAGGAATCCGGTGCATAACCAAGTCCAAATTTGGTTATCGTTTTTTTAGACAAGCCTCTGTTCAGATAATAAGCCAAAGCCGTTTTTCCGTTTTCTGCAAGCAAAGAGGAATGAAAAAACTTTGCCGCTGCCCGGTTTGCTTCAAGAATTCTTCGTCTTCGTTTTGAAAGACTGTCATCATACCCGTCAGCAGGCATTTGCATTCCTGCTCTTTCAGCAAGAGATTTGACAGCATCCATATAATCAAGATTTTCAATTTTTCTTAAAAAGCCGACTGCATCTCCGCCTGCACCGCAGCCAAAGCAATAAAACGACTGCGTTTCGGGATAGACAGTAAAGGACGGCGTTTTCTCATTATGAAACGGACACAAGCCAACCAAGGTTGATCCTCTGCGCTTGAGAGAAACATAGGTTGAAATGATGTCCTCAATGTCTGTTTTAAATTTTAATTCCTGTAAAAAAGAATCATTAAGCGGCACAGTTAAGCTCCTTTACGAATAATGCGGAAATCTGATATAAACAGTTTGTCCAATTTCATAATACAACAAAGCAGTTTTAAACATAAAAAACTGCCTGATTATATTATAACACTAATATTTATACGCAATATAGTGCATAAATCCTTTATTTATATTAAAATTTTTATCTTGACTTAATAAATTATACAGTTTATCATCAAAAAGAGGTGTAATTTATGATCTATGTAATC
>JAIDLO010000171.1 GCA_029050995.1 Eubacterium sp.
AATTTAAATATTGATACATATGTCTACGTAAAGCCGTATTTAAATATAGACACAACGGGCGACGGTAAGCCAAATGTAAATATTGATAAGGACGGCGACGGTAAGCCGGATGTAAATATCGACACAACAGGCGACGGCAAACCGAATGTAAATATTGATACAGACGGCGACGGAAAACCGGATCTCAATATTGATACAACAGGCGATGGCAAACCGAATTTGAATATTGATACAGACGGCGACGGAAAAGCTGATCTGAACATTGATACAAATAAGGACGGAAAGCCGGATGTAAATATTGATACAAATGATGACGGCGAACCGGATATCAATATTGATACAAATGGAGACGGAATTGCTGATGCAAATCTTGATACAGATAAAGACGGCGTTGCTGATACAAATCTTCTCAATCCTGTAGACACAGGTTCGAATGCTATGTTCAGCTTAGTCTTCTTCGCAGGACTTGCAGTAATTGCTTTAGTTCTTCTCTTTGTAGTTTGTAAAAAATCAAAGAAAGTTTCTGAATAATTAAAAGGGGCGGATTTCATATCCGCCTCTTTTTTTGTTGCCTCCCTTGTAAATGGGTAACCGCTTGCTTCACTCCCAACCAGCCTCCCTTGTAAAAGGGAGGGGGACCGCTTGCGGTGGAGGGATTCATTAATTCGTAGGGGACGATGCCCACATTGTCCCGTTTTCAATTACGGACGAACAAAGAATAGTTTGACCGAGGGGGGAGAATAAATGCCAAATATATATAATATAATGAAAATAATATATAATATATAGCCCGATGTTAAGCTATATAGCTTTACACAGAATTTTTGCCAAAATGATGTGTAAAGTAAAATGCATTACATAGTTTTTGCTGAATATTTTCTTGTCTTAAGTCTTTTTCCGGATAATCATTATGAGTTTTGTGTTTTGCTGTCGAGTTCTTTTGTTTATAAATTATTACAAACAAATGCACAGTGTAAAAAAATATCGAAAAAATGTAAAAAAAAATAAAAAATGTGTAAAAAAAGTTTGAATGAATACTTGACAAATGCAATTGTTTAGTAATACAATTTAATTACTAATACTGGCTTTTGCTCTAATTGGCTGCATTTTATTGAATTTTTTCGGTCGATATGCACAAATCTATGGCGTTGTGCACCGCCGTTTTGATATGCAGCTATGCTTACCGGAGAGTATATCTGCGTATTTTTATTTGTGCAGGAGCATAAAATCAGTATTATATTTCTAAAGGAGATAAGCTATAGAT
>JAIDLO010000172.1 GCA_029050995.1 Eubacterium sp.
GAACAATAGATTTATTATATACATATAAATCTGTCTGAAAAAATTTTTTCTTGACTTTTTTGAATTTGCAGTGATATAATCCAAGTCAACAAAACAAAATTTAATATATGCATAACGACACAAGTAGTGCTTTGCACATAAATCTGATTACGGTACAATGCTTTATTTCAGGTTTACGCACAGGCTACTTGTGCTTTTTTATGCAAAAACTACTAAAGGAGGGCATTATTATGCCAAGAAATCAATTTCAGAGAATGGTATTCGCGTTTTTAACTGTTGTAATAACCGTTCACGCTTATGTGTTTTACAGCCTTTATGTTGTAAACGGCAGCACATTAATGGAAATCAATAACGCTTCGGGCGTAATCGAAGCAATAAACAATCAGGGCGGCGTTTATATGTTTGGAAAAATGCTTCCGATATGGGTAATCATCCTTGCAGAATTCGCCTGTGCATATGTACTTGAGGTAATTATGGGCAGCCCGTTATCCTTTAAACTTGCATCAAAAATCTTTGATATGAAATCAACACATCATATGATTTTTGAATCTGCAATTATCTGTGCAACAGTCGGCATTATGTGCCCTGCAATGAGCTTTCTTGCAGCAATCTTCTATTATCCGTTCTACGAGGGATTTAATGTAATAACGCTTCTTGCAAACTGGCTTAAGCTTGTCTGCTTCAACTTCCCGTTTGCTTTCTTTACACAGCTGTTTTTCATCCAGCCGCTTGTAAGAACATTGTTCAAATTCCTGTTCAGAAAAGATATTAAAAAAAGAGAAGCAGAATATGCAGCAAAATAAATATAAAAAAGACATTCCGTTAAAGGAATGCCTTTTTTTACCATTTATTATAAACCTTTTCGCAGAATGCATACATATCCTTAATTTCAAGCTTTGTGCCGTCATCAAGAACTACTGTTCCGTTCCACAAACCGTGCACCTGATGGGTATTCATACCAACAAGATTAAGCGGCATCATATTTGTTGCATTATCATAAAACGGTGTCATAACCAAATCAAGCCTGCCGTCCTCACTGATAAAGTGCCAAGGGTTCATCCATTTATTATCAATCTCAGGATCCTTTTCAAGATGAACATCGCTGATTTTATGACAAACGCCATCATAAAACAACGCTGTTTCGGTTGCCTTTTCCGTATTACCGAAGCCCCATGTTAATTCAAAGCCAAAGATTTTATCATCAATAAAGGTGCTTCCGTTTGCCCAATACCACATATTTGAATGCGGCCAGATTCCCCTGCCCCAATCAAGCACAGTAAAGGTGTTATCCTTTGAAAAATCCCATGTTTCTTCGCCGTATTTCAAAGTGCCGTATGTATTCAGGCAATTAATTTTATTTGTATAGAAGAAATGCCCCGGTTCTTCAAACGGCGTTGCGATTGTAATGCTTTCGTGATTCGGCAATCTGTTGCAGAAGAATTCCGCCTCAATTTTTTTGCCTTTTGCATAGCCTTCAAATTTAAGATGATGGCATTCGTCTGTAACATCAAACACAGCCTTTGTTTTTCCCTTGCTGTATTCAAAATAGTTTTTACCATCGCCGTTTGGATTGAGCCTGTTTTTGCGAGGGGTTAAAAGCTCAAGCGCCATCGTATCAAACTTTCTGCCTGTTTTTAAATCTACAAAACCAAAGGTTAACGCAGTTGCAAGAGAAATATTAAAAATATTAATCTGAAGCATAACCTCGCCATTGCAGATTTGATAGAAATCCCATTCTTTAAGTCGCATAGTGCTTACAGAACGATTTTCTATATTATAATCGTATAAATTTCTTCTGCACCAGCCGGGATTTGCAAGGTTTCCGTTTTCATCAAGAAGTTTTTGCCTTTTGGTAATTTCATTTTGCATAAATTCAAGCCCCTTTCAATTTAAGTATACTATTTATAATAACGAATAGCAACAAAAAAGGGCATTATTTTTTTACATTATCGCAATAATGGTAAATTTCCGGTTAACTTATTAATCTTCTTTTTATTACCGCAAATTGCAATGCCGATATAAGATAAAGCATTTTCAGAACAAGCAGCCATTTTATCAATAAATTCATCATATGTTTTGCAGCTTTGCGCCAAATCAGAAAAATCAACAACCGTTAAATCATTGTATTCCGCAGAAAAAAGCTTTGCACGAAGCGCTTTAATCTGTTCATTATTGCCTTTCAAAATAGGAACAGGGAATTTTATAATTCCCATATGAACATTACCATTCATATCCGCAACATCTTCCCCAACAACATCAGGTATTTTCATACCCAAGGTTATACCTAAAATGGCAGCAGTATTTGCGATTATGCCGACAGGCAGATTTTCGTCTATGATCATTACACATTTTTCATTTTGAACATTCATCAATTTTACCTCTTTTCTTAATCTGAGAAAGTATCAAGCCTAACAGAGTTAAAAGTATTACGCAAACCGAATAAGCAGTTTCCTTTTCATTCAATATCAAAACAGACGCAACAACTGTTATAACAGGAACTAAATAAATATAAACACTTGTTTTAACTGCGCCTAAGCTTTTAACAGCAGAATTCCAAGTAACAAAACACAAAGCAGAAGCACCAAAACCTAAAAACAGCATATTCATTAAACTGCTCATTTCGGAAAATCTTGAAAGTTCAGGCTTAAAATCAAATATAAATAAGAATGGTATCATAAAAACAATTCCATATAGGAATATCCGCCGTGTTGACTGAATTGTATTATATCCATACCCACTGATTTTCTTTGACAATACAGAGTACAAAGCCCAGACAAATGCTGAAATTAACGCAAGAATATTTCCGAACGGATTAATATCAAAGCTTAAATTTTCAAAGCTGAGCAAGCATATTCCCGTCATGGAAATTGCAAAGCCTATAAAAAATGATAGTGACAATTGTTCTCTTTTCTTTGAAATAAAATAAGACAGAACTGCCGTAAAAAACGGCGCTGTTGAAATAATTACGCCAACAGCAGAAGCAGATGTATATGTAAGCGCTATATTTTCAAGCAGATAATAAAGCGTTATTCCGCAAATGCCTGCTGCTGCAAAAGTAATTTCTTGTTTGAAATTTATAATTTTTAATCGTTTCGGATAAATTATATAAAGCGCAGCAAAGCCTATTACAAATCGAAAAAACAGAATTTCTATGGGCTTAAAACTCTGCAGTAAAAGCTTTGTTGAAATAAAGGTTGTTCCCCAGATTATAATAGTAATAATTGCAGATAAATGCCCGAAATACTTTTTATTCATCCTTTAACCTCTTAAACATTTTTCCGTATTCAGCAGGTGTCAATCCGATATACATCTGAAAAAATTTAGTAAAATGACTTTGATCTGAAAAACCTGTTTGCACAGCCGCATCAACAGGGCTGACACCATGTTCGAGCAGTTCTTTAGCTTTTCCGATTCTTGTGGACTGCAAATAACGATATGGCGTAACACCCTTTAACTTTGTAAATTCCCGAAGCAGTGTTGATTTTCCAAGCCTGCTGCATTCGCATAATTGATTTAAGGATATGCTCTCGCTGTAATGCCTTGCCATAAATTCGCAGGCTTGCTCTATCTTTTCACTGCACTTATCCATTGTTTCTTTCTGCACTTTCAAATAGCGTTCTGCAAGCATTGAAATGAGCATATAAAGCATTTCTTCCTTTTCAAAGCTTTCTGCCTCTTCCATCAGCATCTTATGAAGCGACTTTACACAAGTTTTCAATTCGTTATCATAAATTACATTTTCGGTAAATATCGGAGCAATATCCTTACCCGTAAATTCTTTCATCAAAGAAAGCATTACAGCAGACGGAATATTTATTTCTCTGTAATCAAGTGCTTCCTTACCGATTTGCGAACAACCATGATTATCATTCGGATTAAAAAGCAAAACATCCCCTGCTTTAATAACATAGTCTTTGTTTTTACAGGAAAGGCAGCGTTCTCCGCTTTCAACAACTCCTATTACATAATAATCGTGAAAGTGATTCGGAAAAGGCTGAATGATACCATTGAACTGATACGCTTCAATATTCAGCTCTTCATCATAGCAAACTGTTTTCATTCCCTTTTTCATCAAATCACCTCTTTATTTATTCTACATTACACTATTTATTATTTCTTGTATAATATCTTCAAAACAACAAAAAAGCAGGAATACTCCTGCTTTTTATAATACAAACTTATTCAGGCTTTTTCATTGTTAGGGAAATACGCTTTTTATCTACATCAACGGAAAGCACCCAGACAGTTACAATTTCGCCGACCTTAAGCACATCGGACGGATGCTTGATAAAACGATTTGTAATTTGAGAAATATGCACCAAGCCGTCCTGATGAACACCGACATCCACAAACGCACCGAAATCTATAACATTTCTTACAGTGCCCTTCAGCTCCATACCTGCCTTTAAATCTTCAATACCCATAACATCCGTTCTGAGAAGCGGCTGGGGCAATTCTTCACGAGGGTCTCTACCCGGCTTGCTGATTTCCGAAACAATATCAATCAGCGTCGGCTCGCCAACCTCAAGCTGTGCTGCAAGAGCGGCTGTACCCTCTGTTTCAACCGTTTTTTTCAAAACTGATATATTACCATTCTTAACATCCTCATCCGAAACACCGCAAAGCTTTAAAAGCTTCTTTGCCGCATCATAGGATTCGGGATGAACAGCCGTATTATCAAGAACATTTTTACCATTGGATATTCTTAAAAAGCCTGCGCACTGTTCAAATGCTTTAGGACCTAATTTTGAAACCTTTTTAAGCTCTGAACGAGATTTGAAAGAGCCGTTTTCTTCTCTGTAAGCAGCAATATTTTTTGCAATTGCAGAGGAAATGCCAGCAACACGATTCAGAAGCGACGGAGACGCCGTATTCAAGTCAACACCAACGGAGTTTACGCAATCCTCAACAACACCGTCCAGCGCGCCTGCAAGCTCCTTTTTCGGCATATCATGCTGATACTGACCGACACCGATTGCCATAGGATCAATTTTAACAAGCTCTGCAAGCGGATCCTGCAATCTTCTTGCGATAGACACAGCCGAACGAAGCGAAACATCAAACTGCGGAAATTCCTCGGCAGCAAGCTTTGACGCTGAGTAAACAGATGCGCCTGCTTCGCTTACAACCATATAAGTAATTCCGCAATCCAGCTCTTTAATAACATCAGCAGCGAATACCTCTGTTTCATGAGAAGCCGTTCCGTTTCCGATTGCAAACATTTTAACATTATGCTTTTTAACAAGCGATTTGATGATTTCCTTTGCCTCATCAATTTTGCTATGAGGCGGTGCACAATAGATAACAGAAGTATCCAGCACCTTACCTGTTTCATCAACAACAGCAACCTTACAGCCTGTTCTGTAACCCGGATCAAGACCAATCGTAACTCTGCCCTTAACAGGCGGCTGCATTAAAAGCTCAGCCGTATTTCGTGCAAAAACCTTGATAGATTCCGTGCTTGCTCTATCTGTAAGCTCATTTCTGATTTCTCTTTCAATACTCGGGAAAACAAGGCGGGAATATGCATCCTCAGCAGCTTCACGAACCAAATCGGCTGATTTACTGCTGTTTTTAACATGAAGCCCTGTTAAAACAGACATACCGTGCGGCTTGTCCAGATCAAGAGAAACCTTGAGCACGCCCTCTTTTTCAGCTCTGTTAATTGCAAGTACACGATGATTTGCAATTTTTGAAACAGGTTCACTGTAATCCCTGTAATTTTCATAAACGCCCAAATCCTCTTCAGAGGAAGAAACGCTGATATTTGCATGTGTTCGGCAAACATAGCGAAGCTGTTTTCTTGCTATTGCATCATCGGAAATCATTTCTGCAATAATATCCTTTGCGCCCTGAATCGCATCCTCGATTGTTTCAACCTCTTCATTCAGAAATTCATTTGCAAGTGCATACGGCTCTGTTTCGGCAAGCTGTTCATAAATTTGAACGGCAAGCGGTTCAAGACCTTTATCCTTTGCAACGGATGCCCTTGTTTTTCTTTTCGGACGGAACGGACGATAAATATCCTCAATTTCCGTTAAGGTTTTTGCAGCATCAATAGCGGCAGAGATTTCATCCGTCATCTTTTCCTGCTCTGTTATTGCCGCTCTGACCTTTTCCTTTTGCTCTTCAAGGGAGCGGAGATATTCAAGCCTGTCTGCAAGATTACGCAGAAGCTGGTCATCAAGCGAGCCTGTAGCTTCCTTTCTGTATCGGGCAATAAACGGAATTGTATTGCCGTCATCAATAAGAGAAACTGTGTTTTCCACCTGCCAAGGCTTTAACCCGAATTCAGATGCTAATGTTAAATTTATATCCATATACTATGTACCCTTCGGCTGTAAAGAATTACAGCCATTTTCTTTTTTTCATGATTATTGTTAAAACTGAAACTACAAGGATTGAAAAAATAATAACAAACAAATAGCCGAACTTCCATGAAAGCTCCGGCATATTTTGAAAATTCATCCCATACCAGCCAACGATCAGCGTTAGCGGGAAAAATATCGTAGTTACAGCAGTAAATATACCCATTATATGATTTGTTTTCAAATCAAGAAATGCAGAATAAGCATCCTGCAAATGAGAAACAGAGCTTCGGAGCATATCAATATCCTCACGAAGCCGTTTGACTTTATCCTTAAAGTTTGAAAGATACTTTAAATCATCATCTTCAAAAACTTCATTATCATTATCTTTAAACGAATCAACAACATCAATCAGCTGTTCATAAGAATTACGAAGCATAAGAAGCTCTTTTTTTAAATTCAGCAGCATAAAATTGAATTGATCCGTTGCTTTATTTTTCAAAACAAGCTCTTCAAGCTTTGTAATTTCAAACTCACTGTCTTTTATTGCTTTTTTATTCTTCTTTATCAGATCATCAAGAAATGCAACCAAAAGCTTTTCAATCGTTATATTAATGCAGGAATATCTGCCAAGAGAATTCAAAAAGCTATCCCGAACCGAACAATTGCCGCTTGCTATATCAACAACAATAAAAAGATTTTTCTTTATAAAAACAGCAAAAGAATCGTTGCTTTCTTTAATGTTTTCTGCATTTTTGATACTTAAAACAGCAAAGCTGTAATCATCATTGATTTCAACGGATGAGCCGAAATCCGCATTACTTTTGCAAAAATCAACTGCATAGCGGGAAAATCCGAAAGTATCATAAATACTTTCAAATTCGTTCAAAGTTACATAGCCCGCCGAAATATAATGCGAATTTATTTTTTCAAGCTCTATTGTTGTTATTTCATCTTCAAACTGATAAAACATATACGAAATTAATAGTTTTCTGCCTTAATTTCAAAATAAGCACGAGGATGAGAGCAAACAGGGCAAACCTCAGGTGCTTCCTTTCCGATACAAATATGACCGCAGTTTGAACATTTCCAGATTTTTTCCTCATCTCTGCTGAACACAAGACCGCCCTCAACATTTTCAAGCAGCTTAAGATAACGCTCTTCATGCTCCTTTTCAATCTTGCCAACCTCTTCAAAAAGATAAGCGATATGATCAAAGCCTTCTTCCCTTGCATCTTTTGCAAATTCAGCATACATATCTGTCCATTCATAATTTTCGCCTGATGCCGCATCCTTGAGGTTTGTTGCAGTATCCTTAATACCGTCATTCAGAAGCTTAAACCAGATTTTAGCATGCTCCTTTTCGTTTTCAGCGGTTTCCATAAAAAGATTTGCAATTTGAACAAAGCCGTCTTTCTTTGCCTTGCTTGCAAAATAGGTGTACTTTGTTCTTGCCTGACATTCGCCTGCAAAGGCTGCCATAAGATTAGCCTGTGTTTTTGTGCCTTCTAAATTCATAACATTTACTCCTTTTAAAACTTTAAATACCATTTCTTCTTATTTTTGAAATAATAAGGACAAATATACTCCAAACAAGCTGGAAAATTATTACATTCAAAACATTCAGCTGATTGATTCCGCTTAATACACCAAGAAGTGCAACAATGCCAAAGCCGATTGCAGAGCCGAAAGCAACCAAAACAGAAAGCATACTTTCCGTGCTGATTAAGTTTTCAGAACCGCGAACAGCGGAAATAAATCCAAGCGCACTTCCGTTATGCACAACATATGCAGGACTTTTTTCAACAACAATATCGCTGTACTTTTCAAAAACTCTTGCATTTGACGCTGTTAATACTCTTACAAAGCCCTCAGGCAATCCAAAGATTTCCATAATGCTTTCTTCATTGATATAAGGATCACAGCTTTTAAGCAGAATTGTAATTCCGCTTTTTTCAAGCTTTTTAAGTTCTTTCTTCAATGCAGAATCCGCAGAGTAGCTGACAACAAACATAGCTGCAATTTTTCCTGCAACAGCAAGATAAAGCGCCTTTCTGCCGTTTGTTGCATATTTATTTTCATAGTCTTCCTTCGGAACGGAAATACCATGACGAATCAGTAAATCTCTGTTTCCAACCAAAACCTTTTTTTGATAAATCCATGCAGATGTACCCATTTTATCTTCATAAATAACGGTATCCACCTCAGGCAAAATAGCCTGCTTGCCTACGATAACATCATCAAAAACATGCTTCAGCGGACTTTTTGTTTTCATAATAACAGCTGCAGTTAAAAGCAATGCATCATCCACTTTTGTTTTATTGAATAATCTTATTCCGTGAAGATCGCAGGAGTGATTTCCGAATAAATCCGAAGCCTCCATAACAAGCGCATTTGATTTATGCGCAACATGCGCACCCTCAAATCCATTTACTACGGCGCCCTTTTTCGTAAGTGAACGGGAAATGCCAAGCAGTGAATAATTTGTTGCAAGAAGCGAAACAACAGGGCAAGAGATCACAACGCCTGCTGCCGCAACATTGAAAGCATAAAACCAATCTTTCTGCAAATAACTTACAAGGCCGAATAAAACAGTATTCAGAACAATCATAACAGGTGTTAAAATTCTGGCGATTCTGTCTGTTGGCTCATATGAACAGGAAATTTCAAGAAAGCTTGTCGGCATATCTGTTTTAACGCTGTATTTCAGAAGCGGATCTCCAGAAAGCAGATTTCTTGAAATAATCGTTGCATCAACTTCATTTACAATATCTTCAACGGAATATTTATCTTTTCCGTCTGACAGGAAATCATAATCATTGATAATGCGCATAACCATACTGCGTTTACCAAGAAGTGTTAATACAAGCGCAAAAGCTATTGCAGGCGGATAGGCAGCTCCAATACCCGGTGCTGTATCCGGATTTGCAAGCAATGTAGCAGTATGTGCCATAACAATAAGTGAAGCAAAGGATACAGGAAAATCTGCATTGATGCCCCGTTTAAAATTAAAGCCGTGAACCAATGTTTTGATATTAGTTAAAATAACAAACACATAAAGCGCAAGCATTGTTATGTAAAATCCGTTTGTATTGCTTAAAAAGTACGGTAAATTATAAGAATTCTGGAAAGCAGCCAGAGCCCCGAGCAGAATACCCAATGCAAGCGTGACTGCACATTCAAGCTGGTAGCTGGATTTATGCTTGAAAAGCTGGCTCATCATTTTCGTTCTGTTTGTATCATCGGAAGCTCTTTGGGCAACAATTCTGTTTCCCTCATCAATTTGCCCGCCTTCTGCTTCTTCTTTTGCAAAAAGCCTAAACTTATTGATTTTATCCTCGCGCCTTTGCCTGAGCTGTTCCTCGGCAACCTCCTCATCAATATTCGGAATTTCATCAAATTCATCATCAAAGCCGTTCAGTTTAATCTGATCCGATAAATCATAATCCGTTTCGGAATCGTTGCTTTCTTCTTCCTGCCTGCCAAACAAATCCGTTCTCGTTTTTGCAAGCTCTTCAACAGCAAGAATCGTTGGAATTTCCTGCAAATCAGAGGTTTTGTTAAATCTTGATTTGCTTTTGATGGTTGCAGGCCGTTCAATAATCTGCGGCGGCTGTGCATTATAATCATCATCAACAGGATTGCGCTGGAAGAAATGCTTTGTTGTAACCTTTTCGTTTACAATCGTTTTATCCGTTACGGGAATTGCTTTTGTTTTATCACTGATTGTAACCGCTCTTGTTTTATCACTTACCGCATCGCTTCTGCTGCTGATATCAATTGAAGAGGATTTCGGAGCAAATGTTTTTACTTCTTCTTTTTCTTTATATTCTGCTGCTGATTTGGACCTTGCGCTGATCTGGTTCAGCATTTCATCTGCTTCACGCAAAATCTCCTCAACAGATAAATTTTCTTTATCTTTCATAATCAATCAACCTAAAATTATAATCTTTGTTTTACAATCTCATACATAATAATGCCTGCTGCAACAGAAGCATTCAGGCTGTTTACCTTACCCTTCATCGGCAGGCTGACGGTAACATCACAGTTTTTCTTGATATGTTCGCCAACGCCTTTTCCCTCACTGCCGACAACGAGAGCAACGCCGCCCGAAAAATCCGTTTCATTCCAGGGCTGACCATCCATATCCGCAGCGTAAACCCAGATGTTTTCTTTCTTGAGCCTGTCTATCGTTGAGCTTATATTGGATACTCTTGCAACATGAACATATTCAAGCGCACCGCAGGAGGTTTTGGCAACAATAAAATTAAGACCTACATTTCTTCTTTTCGGAATAATGATGCCGTGAACGCCGCAAGCCTCTGCTGTTCTGATAATAGCGCCTAAATTGTGGCTGTCCTCTATCTCATCACAGATAATGATAAACGGAGCTTCGTCTTTGCTTTTTGCAAGCTCTAAAATTTCATCAACGGTGCTGTATTCATGTGCAGGCACATTTGCCGCAACGCCTTGATGATTCGCATTTGCACTGATAAAATCAAGCTTTTTCTTGTCAACATTTTTAATAACAATGCCCTTTTCTTTAGCAAGCGCAATAATCTTTGAAACCGAGCCCTCACGCTCGCCTTTTGCAATCAATATATTTTCAATCTCTCTGCCGCTTTTTATAAGCTCTATAACAGCATTTCTGCCGACAACGAGATTGTCATTCGTTCTGAAATCTTTTTTATCTTCGTTTTTCACTATAGTTCTCCATAATATATTTTTAATTATTATAACATTATAGTGCCGTTTATTCAATATAAAAATACCCCTGTTATTTACGAACAGGGATATTTTTTTCATCAAGATATTTTTTTAATTCAGGGATAGGCAGCTCATTGAAATGAAACAGGCTTGCGGCAAGCACTGCATCCGCCTTACCATCGGTAAACGCATCATAAAAATGCTCTGCTTTTCCTGCCCCGCCCGAGGCAATAACAGGGATTCCGACTTTTTCGGAAACTGCACGGGTAAGCTCAATATCATAGCCGTTCTTCTGTCCGTCCTCATCCATTGAGGTTAAGAGGATTTCGCCAGCACCCCTCTGTTCAGCTTCTACTGCCCATTCAACTGCATCAATACCTGTTGGGATTCTTCCGCCGTTGAGGTAAACCTCCCAGCCGCCGTTTTCTTTTCTTTTTGCATCAATGGCACAGACAACGCACTGACTGCCGAATTTATAAGCAGCCTCGTTTATCAAATCGGGATTTCTTACTGCTGCAGAATTAACAGAAATTTTATCAGCACCTGCACGGAGCAGCTCTTTAAAATCATCAACTGTTTTGATACCGCCGCCAACTGTAAAAGGAATGAAAACAGTTTTTGCAACACGCTCAACAATATCTATCATTGTGCTTCTGCCCTCGTGCGTTGCAGTTATATCAAGCAAAACAAGCTCGTCGGCACCCTGCTTATCATATGCAGCAGCACATTCAACAGGATCGCCTGCATCACGCAAATCAACAAACGAAACACCTTTAACAACTCTGCCGTTCTTTACATCAAGGCAGGGAATGATTCTTTTTGCATACATAAATTATCCCTCCAGAGCCAAAAAGTTTTTCAAAAGCTGCAAACCCGCTTCGCCGCTTTTTTCGGGATGAAACTGCGTTGCACAGAGATTTCCGCGCTGAACAGCGCATTGAATCTGAACACCGTACTCTGCTGTTCCTGCAACATCCCTGTCATCAGCATTTTTAAGATAATAGGAATGAACAAAATAAAAATAGCTTTCATCCGGAATATCCTTGAATATACCGCCATTCTGCTTAATGGAAACGGAATTCCAGCCCATATGCGGAACCTTTAAGCCCATATCCTTTGGTATGGAAACGATTTCTCCATTCAAAAGAGATAAGCCGTCTACGCCCTTGCTTTCATCACTTTTACCGAATAAAAGCTGTAAGCCAAGGCAGATGCCGAGAAACGGCTTTCCCGAAAGTGCAGCAGTCTTAACCGTTTCAACAAGACCACGACTTTCCATAGACTGCATAGCATCGCCGAATGAGCCTACACCCGGAAGAATAATATGGGAAGCAGATAATATTTTATCCTTATCCATTGTAATTTCATTTTCAGCGCCGATATAATCAAGAGCCTTTTTTACGCTCATAAGATTGCCTGCGCCGTAATCAATAATAGCAACCATAAATAACTCCAAATCTAAAATATAGATAATTTTAACACAAGAATGGATTGAATACAATATAAATAATTGACAAACCTGCCCTTTCGGTGTTACAATTTATTGCAAATCAGATATACGGAGATGTATCGAAGTGGTCATAACGGACATGACTCGAAATCATGATGCCCCCTGAGGGACGTGGGTTAGAATCCCACCATCTCCGCCAAAAGAAAAGCAGGCATACTTTTGCCTGTTTTT
>JAIDLO010000173.1 GCA_029050995.1 Eubacterium sp.
ATCATATGCACTTGTTAATTGAGGTAAAAAATAACGGTTCGTCGAGGACGCCGAACCCTACGAATTCAACCATTTCTTCATTTATAGGTGCATTGAAACGATTTACAAATAAAAAATGTGAAGAATATTTATGGCAAAGAGGTTTTTATGACCATATAATCCGTGACGAAGAAGATTATATGATTAAAGCACAATACATTGAAAACAATCCAGCAAAATGGTTGGAAGACAAATATTATACATTGAGGTAAAGCATGGCAAACATACATTCATTTGAATCCATGGCAACGCTTGACGGCGAGGGAATACGATACGGCGTTTTCTTTACAGGTTGTCCGCTGAGATGCGTTTACTGCCACAATCCCGACACTTGGTTTAAAGGCAGCAACGAATATACGGCAGAACAGCTTGCAAACAAAATCAAACGCTACAAGCCCTATTTCAAAAACGGCGGAGGTGCAACCTTTTCGGGCGGCGAACCGCTTTTAAACGCTGCCTTTATAAATGAGGTTTATCCACTTTTAAAGGCAAAGGGCATCAATTACTGCCTGGATACCTCGGGAAGCGTTCCGCTTACAGACGAGGTTAAAGAATGTATTGATAATGCCGATATGGTTATTCTTGATCTTAAATTCTGCGATGAAGAAAGCTACAAAAAATACACAGGCGGCGATTTTCAAAACTTTATTGAAATCGGAAAATACTGCTCCGAAATCGGCAAAAGGCTCTGGCTCAGAACCGTTGTTGTTCCGGATATAAACGACAATGAGGCGCAGATCAAAAAATATGCCGAATTTGCAAAGCAGTTTAAATATGAAAAATACGAGCTTCTTGCCTTTCATACAATGGGATTTTTCAAATATGAAAACCTGAATATTAAAAATCCGCTTTCAAACACAAAGCCGCTTTCCAAAGAAAGGCTTGAGGAATTGCAGAAAATTGTTGACAACGCGTGATAAATAAATTACAATAGCATTAACTTAATAAGTCAGGGGTGCTGTAAAAGGCTGAGATTATACCCTTCAAACCGAGCATTAGTATGGACGGTGAAGACGATATAAGAGGTAATTCTGTCCTATACTATTTTGGTATAGGACTTTTTCTTTTGACTTGTTGAGAAATATATTTTTTGAAAGGAAAAAAATTATGAAAGCAAGTGTTGCAATTCAGGTTTTACCTGACGTTCATGATGAGGACGAACTCATCAGAATAGTAGACGAGGTTATCGCTTATATAAAAAGCACAGGCCTCAACTGCTATGTTGGCCCTTTTGAAACAACAATTGAGGGCGACAGCTACGACCAGCTTATGGAAATCGTTGCAAACTGCCAGAAGGTTGCAATCAAGGCAGGCTGCGACAGTGTAAGCGCTTACATAAAGGTTGTTTACACGCCTGAAGGCGAGGTTCTTACGATTGACAAAAAAGTTACAAAGCATCACTAATCGTACTGCCCCGATTCTGGCTCTTGCCGCCATTATTCTAATATGGCTGTTATGCTCTGATTTTGAGGTTGTGCCTGCTTATATGCTGCCGTCTCCCATTGAGGTAGGCAAAGCATTTATTGATAATTTTACAATTATGCTTGGGCAGGCTGCATACACCTTGCAGGAGGCAATCTACGGCTTGGGAATCGGTATCGTTCTTGCATTTATTGTAGCAACGCTTATGGATAGATTTCCGTTTATCTACAAAGCAGTTTACCCTATTTTAATTATAACGCAGACAATACCAACAATAGCCATTGCTCCCCTGCTTGTATTATGGATGGGCTTTGGAATGGCGCCGAAAATAACACTTGTTGTGATTACAACATTCTTCCCTATATCCATAGGGCTGTTGGAGGGCTTTCAAAGCGCAGATGCGGATGAAATCAATATGATGCGCTCTATGGGCGCAAACAGATTGCAGATTTTCAGACATATCAAGCTTCCGTCTGCAACAGGCTCCTTCTTTTCGGGGCTTCGCATTTCTGCATCCTACGCAGTAGTAGGCGCAGTCATTTCCGAATGGCTCGGCGGTTTTTATGGTCTTGGCGTTTATATGACAAGAGTTAAAAAAGCATATGCATTTGACAAAATGTTTGCCGTTATCGTTTTTATTTCAGTTATAAGCCTTTTGCTTATGGCTTTCATCAGTGCGCTTCAGAAAACGGCAATGCCTTGGGAAAGGCGCGTTAAGAAAACAAGTTAAAAAGAAAAACGAGGAATTATTATGTATAAAAAAATATTAGCCGCAATTCTTTCTGCGGTTTTGATGTTCTGCCTTGCTGCGTGCAGTGCAGATAAAAACAAGGATACAAAAGCTGAAAAAACAGATATAACCTTCTGCCTTGAATGGACTCCGAATACAAACCACACAGGCTTATATGTTGCGCTTCAGAAGGGCTACTATGATGAAGCAGGGCTCAATGTTCAAATCGTTCAGCCGCCCGAAAACAGTGCCGCAACACAGGTTTGTGCAGCAGGGCAGGCACAGTTTACCGTTGAGGGACAGGATACGCTTGCCGCTGCCTTTACTTCTGAAAATGAAATCGGCGTTACAGCCGTTGCAACAATTTTACAGCATAATACATCGGGAATTATGTCGAAAGCCGGCAGCGGAATGGATAAGCCAGCCGGTTTAACAGGAAACACCTATCTTACCTGGGACTCCCCGATTGAGCTTGCAATTATGAAAAATGTTGTTGAAAATGGAGGCGGAGATTGGAACAAGGTTCATATTATTCCAAACACCGTAACCGAGGAAGCACAGGATGTAAACGAGAACCCCAACCACGCAATCTGGGTATTCTACGGCTGGGGCGGCATAAACGCAAAGGTTAGTGGCGTTGATGTTGATTATTTCAGCTTTAAAGATATTGACAAAACCTTTGATTATTACACACCTGTTATCGTTGGAAACAATGATTTCTTAAAGGAAAATCCGAAAGCTACAAAAGCATTTATGCAGGCAACTGCAAAGGGCTATGAATATGCCGCAAAGCATCCCGAAGAGGCTGCACAAATCTTGATAGACAGTGATGATACAGGCGCATTAACAGGATGCGAAGAGCTTGTTCTTGAAAGCCAGAAATGGATTTCAGAGCAGTACATTGCTGATGCAGACAAATGGGGAACGATAGACAGCGAACGCTGGAATAAATTTTACGATTGGCTTTGGGAAAACAAGCTTATCGAAAAACAGATTAATAAGGATTTCGGTTTTACAAACGAATTCTTACCGCAATAGAAAGATTAAGTAATGGAAATTTTATCAGTTAATTCAATTTCAAAAAGCTTTGACAACAAAAAAGTATTAGAGGATGTTTCGCTCTCGCTTGAAAAAGGCGAATTAATCAGCCTGCTTGGTGTAAGCGGAACAGGAAAAACAACGCTTTTCAACTGCATTTCGGGCATTTTGAATGCAGACAGCGGAAGCATTCTTTTAAACGGAAATGATATAACGGGCAAGCCGGGTCAGGTAAGCTATATGCTGCAAAAGGATATGCTTTTAGAGTACAAAAAAATCATAGACAATGTGGCGCTTCCTCTGCTGATTAAGAAGGAAAAGAACAAAGCCGCAAGGGAGAAGGCAAGAAAACATTTCAAGGAATTTGGGCTGGAGGGATATGAAAAGAAATACCCGTCCCAGATGTCCGGCGGGATGCGGCAGCGCACCGCATTACTCAGGACATACCTTTTTTCCGGGGAAGTGGCATTATTAGATGA
>JAIDLO010000174.1 GCA_029050995.1 Eubacterium sp.
CAGATATAGAATATAATATTTATCGTATAAAAATCTTAATTTAAGAGAGGTATTACAATGAACGCATTAAATAAGAAAACAATCGAAGATATCGATGTAAAGGGCAAAAAGGTTCTTGCTCGCTGCGATTTCAATGTTCCGCTTAAGGACGGCGAAATCACAAATGATAAAAGAATCGTTGCTGCTCTTCCAACAATCAAGTATCTTGTTGAAAACGGTGCAAAGGTTATTCTTTGCTCACACCTTGGCAGACCAAAGGGAGAGTACAAGCCTGAATTCAGCCTTGCTCCTGTTGCTAAAAGACTTTCAGAGTATCTTGGCAAGGAAGTAAAGCTTGCTGAAGATGAAAATGTTGTTGGCGAAAATGCAAAGGCTATGGCTGCTGCTCTTGAAGACGGCGATGTTATGCTTCTTGAAAATGTTCGCTACAGAAAAGAAGAAACAAAGAATGAAGAGAATTTCTCAAAAGAGCTTGCTTCTCTTGCTGATATCTTTGTAAACGATGCTTTCGGTACAGCTCACAGAGCTCACTGCTCAACAACAGGCGTTGCTTCTTTCCTTCCTGCTGTTTGCGGCTATCTTATCCAGAAGGAAATCGAATTTATGGGCGGCGCACTTGCTGATCCTAAGCGTCCTCTTGTTGCAATCCTCGGCGGTGCAAAGGTATCTGATAAAATCGGTGTAATCACAAACCTTCTTGAAAAGTGTGATACACTTATCATCGGTGGCGGTATGGCTTATACATTTATGAAATCTCTTGGCCACAATATCGGTACATCTCTTCTTGAGGAAGAGCAGGTTGAAAATGCAGGCAAGATGATGAAGGATGCTGAAGCCAAGGGCGTTAAATTCCTTATTCCTGTTGATAACAAGGTTGGTAAGGAGTATGATGAAAACACAGAAGCTATGGTTGTAAACAGCGATGAAATTCCTGAGGGCTGGATGGGTCTTGATATCGGTCCTGAAACACAGAAGCTCTTCTCAGATGCTATCAAGGGTGCAGGCACAATTATCTGGAACGGACCAATGGGCGTTTCTGAATGGGATAACTTTGCTGCTGGTACAATCGCAGTTGCAAATGCAGTTGCTGATTCAGGCGCTATCTCAATCGTTGGCGGCGGTGATTCCGTTGCTGCTGTTACAAAGCTTGGCTACAGCGATAAAATGAGCCATATCTCAACAGGCGGCGGTGCTTCTCTTGAATTCCTTGAGGGTAAAGAGCTTCCTGGTATCGTTGCTCTTAACGATAAAGACTAATATTAAAGCCCTCCTTGTCAAAGGAGGGGGGACCGCTTGCGGTGGGAGGATTCCGTTATGAATCCCTCCGTCAACCTTTCGGTTGCCACCTCCCTTTAACAAGGGAGGCTGATTAGAATAAAATTGATAATAAAGAGGTTTATGTTATGAATAAAAATCTTCGTAAAGCAGTTATCGCAGGTAACTGGAAAATGAATAATACGCCTGCTGAAACAACTGCTCTTCTTAATGAAATGAAACCGCTCGTTGCTGATGCAGATTGCGATGTTGTTATCTGTGCGCCTTTTGTTGATCTTCAGGCAGCTCTTGATGCAACAGCAGGTTCAAACATTATGGTTGGTGCTGAAAACTGCCACTGGGCAGAAAGCGGTGCATTTACAGCAGAGGTTTCTGCTCCAATGCTTAAAGCAATGGGCGTTCCTTATGTAATTATCGGCCATTCAGAGCGCCGTCAGTATTTCGGCGAAACAAACGAAACAGTTAATAAAAGAGTTCGTGCTGCTCTTGATAACGGTCTTAAGGTTATCCTTTGCGTTGGCGAAGTTCTTGCTGAAAGAGAGCAGGGTGTAACCTTTGAGGTTGTTGGCCTTCAGACAAAGATTGCGCTTCAGGGTGTAACGGAAGAAGAGCTTAAAAATGTTATTATCGCTTATGAGCCTGTTTGGGCTATCGGCACAGGTAAAACTGCAACAGCTGATCAGGCTGATGAGGTTAACGGCTATATCCGTTCTGTTATTGCTGAGCTTTACGGCAAGGCTGCTGCTGATGCTTTTGTTGTTCAGTACGGCGGATCAATGAATGCAAAGAATGCTGATGAGCTTCTTTCAAAAGAGAATGTAGACGGCGGTCTTATCGGCGGTGCTTCTCTTAAGGCAGAGGATTTTTCAATCATTGTTAAGGCAGCAAGCAAATAATTAAAACGAATCAGTCCTCTTGCCTGAAAGCAAGGGGACTTTTTTAAAAATTTTCGGAGGAAAGATACTTTATGAAAAAACCAGTTGTTTTATGTATAATGGATGGCTTCGGTAAAAACGAAAGCGATTACGGCAATGCTATCTCTATGGCAAAAACACCGAATCTTGATAAGCTTATGGCTGAATGCCCAATGACCTATATCGGTGCTTCAGGTATGGATGTTGGTCTTCCTGATGGTCAGATGGGCAACAGCGAGGTTGGTCATACAAATATGGGCGCAGGCAGAGTTGTTTATCAGCCGTTAACCCGTATAACAAAGGCTTTTGCAGACGGCGAGGCTTATGAAAATCCTGCACTTTGCAAAGCAATGGATAATGCAAAGGACAAGGCACTTCATCTTATCGGCCTTGTATCTCCGGGCGGTGTACATAGCCATACAGAGCATCTTTATGCGCTTCTTGAAATGGCAAAGAAAAACGGCGTAGAAAATGTTTATGTTCATGCGCTTCTTGACGGACGAGATGTTCCTCCGTCATCCGCAGTAGATTATCTTGCAGAGCTTGAAGCTAAAATCAAAGAAATCGGTGTTGGTAAAATTGCGTCCGTTATGGGCAGATTTTATGCAATGGATCGTGATAATATCTGGGATCGTGTTGAAAAGGCATATGCCGCTATCGTTTACGGCGAGGGCATTCAGGCTGATGATGCTGTTGAGGCTGTTAAGGCATCCTATGAAACGATTGATGAAGACGGCAAGCATTTAACGGATGAATTTGTTATGCCCACTGTTATCGGCGAGGACGGCAGAGTTCAGGCAAACGACAGCGTTATTTTCTTCAATTTCCGTCCTGACCGTGCAAGAGAAATTACAAGAACATTTGTTGATGCTGATTTTACAGGCTTTGAAAGAAAAAATGGTTTCTTCCCGCTCAATTATGTTTGTATGACACAGTATGATGCAGAAATGCCGAATGTTGATGTTGCTTTTGGTCCGGAAGCTTTAACAAATACACTTGGCGAATATCTTTCAGCACAGGGTAAAACACAGCTTCGTATCGCTGAAACACAGAAGTATGCGCATGTAACTTTCTTCTTCAACGGCGGCGAGGAAAAGCAGTATGCGGGAGAGGATAGAATCCTTGTTGATTCTCCAAAGATTTCAACCTTTGATTTAATGCCTGAAATGAGTGCACCTGAGGTTTCCGAAAAGCTCAATGAGGCTGTAAGAAGCGGTAAATATGATGCTGTTATCGTAAACTTTGCAAACTGCGATATGGTTGGCCATACAGGCATTATTCCTGCTGCGGTTAAGGCTGTTGAAACAGTTGATACCTGCGTTGGCTCACTTGTTGAAGCAGTTCAGGAAATGGACGGCGTTCTCTTTGTAACTGCCGATCATGGTAACGCAGATAAAATGCTTGATGAAAACGGCGAGCCGTTTACAGCGCATACAACAAATCCTGTTCCTTTCATTGTTGTAAATTATCCTTGCGAGGTTCGTGAGGGCGGTAAGCTTTGCGATATCGCACCAACAATGCTTAAGGTTATGGGCCTTGCACAGCCAAAGGAAATGAATGGCGAAAGCATTATTAAATAAAAAATTTGCGGTTTTCCCAAACAACCAGCCTTCCCCTTGAGGGGAAGGGGGACCGCTTGCGGTGGATGAGGTGTATTATAAAAACATATTGTAAAACTGTATATTCCACCTCATCAGTCAACATAGTTGCCAGCTTCCCCTCAAGGGGAAGCCTTTTTTTATAAAATGATTTTGTATCGCAACAAAACGGAGTGTGCGTTTTTTAAATTGTAACATATATTGGTATGGTAATTATATATTCATTATTTGAATACAATAACGAATACAAACAAAAAGGCTTCCTCTTGAGCTTATTGTTCAATGTATTGAATATGCACTTAATAATATGAAAGATTAAAGCGTTGACTTGATATTTCAAGTCAACGCTTTTCATTATTTATTTACGAATTGCCCATAAATTTTTTATCTGATTTTTAATTCCGTCATATGTCCATTCTTTTTCGGAATTTTTAATGCTGTTTGGGTCATTAACCTTTATTTTGCCGTTTTCATATCCAACAAGAACAATAAAATGCCCTGTTGATGTAAAATCTCCCTTTCCCATAGAGCAGATAATCGGATTACCGACTTCCAGATTTTTTATGATTCTGTTTTCATCAAGCGGAAGCTCGGTAACATCAAGCCCAAGCTTTTTGCCGCCCTCGCTGATCAGTGACCACGAAGAGCCTTTTTCCGTAATGCCGTTTAGGGCATATCCGTTGTCCTTTGCAAATTCTATGATTTTATCGGGCGACATATCCGCATCCTTCGTAAGATAATAAGCCGCCATAGAGAGGCATACAGGTCCGCAGCCTGTTAAGCCTGCAAGATCTCCGCTGTATTTTATATATCCCCAACGCTTGTCCCATTGCATAAAAAGCGGAACAGATGTGCAGTTTTCGTATTCATGCATATCAATTTCGTGTTCCTTATTATGCTCTGTCGGATAGGAAAGCACAAAGTCCTTTGTTTCTCTGTTTCTGCTGAGCAATGCAATCAGATTTTCGGGGTATTCTTTATAATCAATTCCGTTCTTTTCGGCATATTGGCTAACGATTTCTTTTGCTGTTTCTGATGAAAATATTTCATTTGAATTTGCCGATTTGAAAAACAGAAAGGTCCCAACGGCGATTAGGACTATTGCGAATAAGAATATAAATTTTAAAAAGCTTCTTTTCATCTTTAAATTTCCTTTCGATTTCGGTGCGTCGGGGACGCCGCACCCTACGATTAATGTAGGGGACGGGTTTCCCGTCCCGTAAGAAAAGCACATAGAGTTGTCTATGTGCTTTATTTTAATACTTTTAAAATGGAATTTGCTAAAGAAAAAATAAAGATTTAACTAAGATACAAAAT
>JAIDLO010000175.1 GCA_029050995.1 Eubacterium sp.
ATACAGGTCCGATACAGGTATTTTCCCCGGTTCGGGTGTCGGTAATCATCGTTTTGAAATTTCGGAAAAAACGCTCGGCGTGCCGGTTGTGTCAATCGGAATTCCAACTGTTGTGTCAACAGGTGTTATCAAGGGGGCGGATGATAATTCTATGTTTGTAACACCGAGAGAAATCGATAAGGTAACAGAGCAGGGTGCAAAGCTGATCGGAATGAGCATCAATGTCTGCCTGCAAAGTGAGATAAGCGAAAGAGATTTGTATGCACTTGTGGGATAATTCTGCTCCCTTTTTCATATATATAATGTATACTGTAATATATAGGTTATGGGTGGATTATGAAAAAGGAAATTATATCATTTGTGGCAAATATTTCTGTGCTTTTTTGTATAACGGGTATTATAATCGGCATTTCTCCCCGTATTTCTGCCAATGTAACGCAGTTTGCGCAGGGAATTGATAAGATTTCAAAATCCTATTCTGAAATAAAAGATGCTTCCGCTCAGATTTCCATGATTATTTCAGAAAAGGATGGAGATACTAATAACACCACACAGGAAGAAACAACGGATGTTATGAAAAATATCGCGCCTGAGGACAGCTCAGCGGATATAGATTTAAAGAAAACACCGGATGATGTTCTTGCTTTAATGGCTGAAGCGAAAAAGACAATCAAAAAAGAAAAAGTAAAAGGTAAAACAAGCGAAGCGAAATACACGGGTGGCGGAACAATAGTAACCTTCGGAAATGTTCAGGTTCAAAGTAAAATTCCTGAATCCTTTTATAAACTTGATATTGAGAGTCTTTTAAAGAAAAAGGCAAGTCTTGAAATAAAAGACTTGTCTAAACCAACAATTTTGATTTATCACAGCCATACAACAGAATGTTTTACTCTTCTTGATGTGGGTTATTATACAGAGTCCACCGACCTTAAAACCAAAGATACTGCTCGGAATATGGTGAGGGTCGGGGACGAAATATGTAAAGTTCTTGAAAGCAAAGGCTTCAAGGTTATTCATGATAAAAAAATCCACGATTTGTCGTATAACGAGGCTTATGATTCCTCCCGAAAGTCTATGAGCAAATATCTTGAAAAATATCCGTCCATTGATATTACAATAGATGTTCATAGAGATAGTATTACATATAAGGACGGAACAAAGGTTAAGCCGACTGCTAAAATAAACGGTAAAAAAGCAGCCCGTATGATGATTATTTCAGGCTGTGAACATGGAAGAATTTCAAATTTCCCTGATTGGGAATATAATTTAAGATTTTCAACCTCGGTTGTGAATGCCGTAAATGAAAGATATCCAAATCTAATGCGCCCGATTCTGTTTTCAGAGCGTAAATACAATTTGGATTTAACAAAGAATTCTTTTCTCCTTGAAATCGGAACAGAGGGAAACACGCTAGATGAGGCATGCTATTCCGGCAGACTCTTTGCGGATGCTCTTGCCGATTTGCTTTTGAAAGAATATGTAAAGAAATAAAACCTATAACGCCTTCCCCTTGAGGGGAAGGGGGACCGCTTGCGGTGGATGAGGTGTAAAAATATAAT
>JAIDLO010000176.1 GCA_029050995.1 Eubacterium sp.
TGAGATGGCAGCCTTGCTGACGCAAGGCAACAGTGAAAAATTCTAAATTCGCTTTAATACTGCATTTTGGCAGGTTCAAATTACCCTTTATTGCCTAAAGTTATCACAAATCGTATTCATTGTCAATTAAAATTGACAGATTTAGTGAAAAAAATTATAATAAAATTATTATTAAAGAAAGGCTGTTAAAAAATGAGAAAAAATAAGTGCCTGAAAATGATTGAAGAGTTAAATTGTGATGCTCTGCTTCTGTTAAACGAAAGTAATATGCATTATCTTTGTGGATTTTCTCCAAGCGAAGGCGTTGTTTTATTATTAAAAAACGGAAGCTGTTTTCACATTGTTGATTCAAGATATACAGAAGAAGCTGAAAACCACGCCAAGGAAACAGGACTTTCTGTTCTTGAAATAACAAGCAAATTTTCCGATACGGTTGCTGAACTGTGCAAGAAAAATGCAGTTAAGAAAATTGCATTTGAAAATGAAACAATTTCATTAAAATGCTATACAGGATTTAAAGAAGCAACGAACTGCGATTTTATCGGTATTGATGACAGATTGATGCGAATCAGAAATGTTAAATCGGATGATGAAATTGAAATGATGATCAAGGCAAATGAAATTGCCGAAAAAAGCTTTCTTGAATTGCTAAATTTCGTTAAAGCCGGAAAAAGCGAAAAAGAGCTTCAATCCTATTTCGATTATTTAATGGCACAAAACGGCTCAGATGGATTATCTTTTTCAACCATACTTTTAACAGGCGCGCACACTTCCCTGCCTCACGGTGTTCCAAGTGATAAAATCATTGAAAACGGCGATTTCGTTTTATTTGATTTCGGTGCAACCTACAAGGGATATCATTCCGATATGACGCGTACAATCGCCGTTGAAAGCGCAACAGACGAAATGAAAGAAATGTACAACCTTGTTTTAAAAGCTCAGCTTGCAGGCATAAAGGCGCTCAAAAGCGGTGTTAAATGTGCAGATGTTTATAAGGCTGCTTATGATGTTCTTGAAGAAAAGAATATGGGTAAATATTTCAGGCATTCACTTGGTCACGGTGTTGGGCTTGACATACACGAGGGCTTTACCTCTTCCCCAAAAAGCAATGATACATATGAAATCGGAAATGTAACATCCGTAGAACCCGGAATTTATATTCCCGATAAATTCGGAATACGCATTGAAGATGTTTGCATTGTTTCTGAAAACGGATGCAATAATATTTCAACTGTTGAAAAGAAATTATTGAT
>JAIDLO010000177.1 GCA_029050995.1 Eubacterium sp.
ATATAATAGAATTTGCTATTGACTGATTAGAAAATATTAGGATATAATACTATTTATTAAAGGAGGGAGTACGATGAAAGATATTATTGTTGTTTATCCCTCAAGAGATACTGCAATGAAACTTCGTGCTCTTATTGAAAAAGGCGGATATCATGTGTCGCATATCTGTGCGCATGGTTCAACGGCACTTGAAATTGCGCAGGAAAAACGAAACGGCGTTATTGTCTGCCCTTTTGTTATGCGTGATATGTCATCTGCCGATCTTGCCGATGCACTGCCGAATGATTTTGATGTTATTGCACTTTCAAAAAACGGTCGTGAGCAGTATATGGGTAATATGCTTACCCTGGCAATGCCGCTTAATGTAAGTGAATTTCTGCAGACAGTCGGTATTCTTGCCTCCAGCCAGTCGGGCTTTACCAAAAGAAGTGAAAGCGAAAACGATTATATATCCAAGGCAAAGGAAGCACTGATGAGCGTTAAGGGTATGAGCGAAATGCAGGCGCATAAATATCTTCAGCAGGTTAGTATGAACAGCGGCAAAAAGCTTTTGCAGACGGCAATGGATATTCTTGATGAACTGAACTGATACATATAACGGAGATGGTTTTATGAAATTTACAAAGATGCACGGCTGTGGAAATGATTATGTTTATGTAAACGGTTTTGAAGAAAAGATAGAGGATGAGGCAAAGGCTGCTATCACTGTTTCGGACCGCCATTTTGGTATCGGCGGGGATGGACTTATTATCATTAAACCGTCAGAAACGGCTGATTTTGAAATGGTTATGTATAATGCAGACGGCTCTCGCGGCGCAATGTGCGGAAACGGTGTACGCTGTGTTGCAAAGTATGTTTATGATCATAAATTAACAGATAAAAAATCCATTTCGGTTGAATCAATGGGTGCTGTAAAGTATATTGATGTTGATGTTGAAAACGGAAAGGTTGTTTCGGCAAAGGTAGATATGGGCAGCCCGATTCTTGATGCAAAGAAAATCCCTGTTGTATCTGAAAATGAAAAGGCAGTCAATGAAAAAATAATTGTTGACGGAACAGAGTATTCTATGACCTGTGTTTCTATGGGTAATCCGCATGCAGTTGTTTTTACGGATATTCCTGTAAGGGAATTCCCGCTTGAAAAAATCGGACCGATGTTTGAAAATCATCCTGCTTTTCCGGATAGAGTAAATACGGAATTCGTAAATGTAATAGACAGAAAAAACCTTGATATGCGTGTTTGGGAGCGCGGTTCGGGCGAAACGCTTGCCTGCGGAACAGGCACCTGTGCAACAGTTGTTGCGGCAATTTTAAACGGATATGTTGATCATGATGTTACAGTGCATTTGATCGGCGGAGATTTGCAAATCAGCTGGAGCGGTAATGAGGCAGACAGTGTGTTTATGACAGGCTCTGCCGAAACTGTTTTCAGCGGAGAAATAGATTTATAAATTACAGGAGGTTGATCCTATGAAGATTAATGAAAACTTTTTAAAGATTGAAAGCTCTTATCTGTTTTCAACCGTTGCAAAAAAGCAGCGTGAATATCAGGCAGCGCATCCTGATAAAGAGGTTATCCGCCTTTCTATCGGCGATGTAACAAAGCCGCTTGTTCCTGCTGTTGTTGAAGCAATGCACAAGGCAGTAGACGAAATGGCAAACGAAGATACATTTCGCGGTTATCCGCCGGAGTACGGATATGATTTCATTCTTGAAGCTATTCAGAAGAATGATTATGCAGACAGAGGCATTGATATTGCAAAGGATGAAATTTTCCTTTCAGACGGCGCTAAATCAGACTGCGGAAATATCGGCGATATCTTTAGTGTAGACAATAAGGTTGCAATTTGCGATCCTGTTTATCCTGTTTATCTTGATACAAATATTATGGCAGGCAGAAGTGGGGATAAAGGCGAAAACGGTCTTTATGAGAATATTATTTATATGCCTTGCACAGCTGAAAACGGCTTTATGCCGGAGCTTCCGAAGGAAAAGGCAGATGTTATTTATCTCTGCTTCCCGAACAACCCGATCGGTGTAACTGCTTCAAAAGAGCAGTTAAAGGTATGGGTGGATTATGCACTTGAAAATCATTCCCTTATTCTTTTCGATTCCGCTTACGAAGCATTTATTACAGATGATTCTCCGAAATCCATTTATGAAATAGAGGGCGCTAAGAAATGCGCTATTGAGCTTCGCTCATTTTCCAAAACAGCTGGCTTTACAGGTATGAGATGCGGCTATACTGTTGTTCCGAAGGAGCTTGTTTTTGATGGTACAAGCCTAAATCCGTTATGGGCTCGCCGTCAGGCAACGAAGTTCAATGGTGTAAGCTATATTACACAGCGTGCTGCCGAAGCTGTTTACAGTGAAGAGGGCAAGAAGCAGACGAAAGAGGTTCTTGCTTATTATCAGAGAAATGCAAAAACAATTTTTGACGGTCTTACCGAAGCAGGCTTTACCTGCTATGGTGCTAAAAATTCTCCATATGTCTGGCTTGCAACACCTGCCGGAATGACATCATGGGAATTCTTTGATGATTTGCTTGATAAATGCCAGGTTGTCGGCACACCGGGCTCGGGCTTCGGGCCAAGCGGTGAGGGCTATTTGAGATTAACCGCATTCGGCAATTATGAAAAAACTATTGAAGCTGTTGAACGCATTAAATCCGTTTACGGCAAATAATTTATAAAACAGGAGGAGTTTTAAAATGAACAAAACAGAGCAGTTATACGAAGGTAAAGCAAAGAAAGTTTGGGCAACTGAAGACCCTGATGTTGTTATCGTTGATTATAAAGATGATGCAACTGCTTTCAACGGAAAGAAAAAGGGTACAATCGTAGGCAAGGGTGTTGTTAACAACAAAATGTCTAACTACCTTATGCAGATTCTTGAAACAAAGGGTGTTCCTACGCACTTTGTTGAAGAGCTTTCCGATCGTGAAACAGCAGTTAAAAGAGTTACAATCGTTCCGCTTGAGGTTATTATTCGTAACCGTGCAGCAGGCTCAATCTGCAAAAGATTAGGTCTTGAAGAGGGAATGGATTTCGTTGCTCCATCTATTGAATTTTCATATAAATGTGATGAGCTTGATGATCCGCTTATTTCTGAATACCATGCAATTTCATGCGGCTTCTCAACAAGAGAAGAGGTAGATACAATCAAAGAAATGGCATTCAAGGTTAATGATGTGCTTAAAGAGTATTTTGCATCAATCGGTGTTGAGCTTATTGACTTTAAGCTTGAATTCGGTAAAACATCAGACGGCACAATTGTTCTTGCTGATGAAATCAGCCCTGATACATGCCGTTTCTGGGATATTGAAACACACGAAAAGCTTGATAAGGATCGTTTCCGTCGTGATCTTGGCGGTGTTGAAGATGCTTATGCAGAAATGATGAAAAGGACAGGTCTTGAAAAATAATGCCAAATAATACTTATAATTCTCCGTTTAATGCTCGTTACGCAAGCAAGGAAATGCAGTATATCTATTCTCCTGATTTTAAATTTAAAACATGGAGAAAGCTCTGGATTGCGCTTGCTGAAACAGAAAACGAGCTTGGACTCAATGTTACAAAAGAACAGATAGATGAGCTTAAGGCTCACGCTGATGAAATCAATTATGAGGTTGCGCAGGAATATGAAAAGAAATTCCGCCATGATGTAATGAGCCATGTTCACGCTTACGGCGAACAGTGCCCGAACGCAAAAGGCATTATCCATCTTGGTGCAACAAGCTGCTATGTTGGCGATAATACTGATGTAATTACAATGCGAGAAGCATTGCTTCTGATTAAAAAGAAGCTTGTTAATGCTATAGCATCTGTTGCAAAATTCGCTGATGAATATAAGGATATGCCTTGCCTTGGCTTTACACATTTCCAGCCTGCACAACCAACAACTGTTGGTAAGCGTGCAACGCTTTGGCTTATGGATTTGGTAATGGACTATGAAGAGGTTGAGCATGTTCTTGATACCCTTATGCTCCTTGGCTCAAAGGGTACAACAGGTACGCAGGCATCCTTCTTAGAACTTTTCAACGGCGATCACGAAAAGTGCAAAGCGCTTGATAAAAAGATTGCTGAAAAAATGGGATTCAAGGCTTGCTTCCCTGTAAGCGGACAGACCTATGCAAGAAAGCTTGATACAATCGTTTGCAACTGCCTTGCGCTTATTGCGCAGTCCTGCTGTAAATTTTCTAATGATTTAAGACTTCTTCAGAATCTTAAAGAGATTGAAGAGCCTTTTGAGAAAAATCAGATCGGCTCATCAGCAATGGCTTATAAGCGTAATCCTATGAGAAGCGAAAGAATCGCATCTCTTTCAAGATATGTTATGATTGATGCGCTTAATCCTGCCTGGACAGCATCTGCGCAGTGGTTTGAAAGAACACTTGATGACAGTGCAAACAAGCGTGTTTCTGTTGCAGAAGCATTCCTTGCAACAGACGGTATTCTTGATCTTTATATCAATGTTACAAGCGGACTTGTTGTTTATCCAAAGGTTATAGAGGCTCGTCTTATGAGCGAACTTCCGTTTATGGCAACCGAAAATATTATGATGGATGCTGTAAAGAAGGGCGGCGACAGACAGGAGCTTCACGAAAAAATCCGTGTTCACTCAATGGCTGCAGGTGCAGTTGTTAAGGTTGAGGGCGGTCAGAATGATTTGGTAGACAGAATTGCTGCCGATCCTGCATTTATGATGACCAAGGAAGAAATTATGGCTGTTATGAAGCCTGAAAACTTTGTTGGCAGAGCACCGCAGCAGACTGCTGATTTCCTTGCAGAAACCGTTAAGCCGATCCTTGATGCAAATAAGGAACTTATCGGAATTGATGTTGAAATTAATGTATAATTAAATATCAAAAAAAATTAAGGCACCGAGTAATCGGTGCCTTAATTTTTTGATTGTTATTAACCACGCTTATTGAAATCTTCTGCTAAAATATTCATTGCTTTTAATATTTTATGCATATAAATGAATGGACCAACAACGATTAATGAGCCTAATACATTCCAAAGCCAGAAATCTGCTGCGCCAAAGCTATATCCAAGATTTCTTCTTTTCAGTTCGTTTCCTATACGGGAAGAAATTTTAGCAAACCAAACGATTGCACCGATTCCAAGTGTTATAGGAGCTATAATGAAAACTAAAAGACAATAATGCATTGTTCTCTTGTTGTCATATCTGCCTGCTATGGTGTTGATATCGTTTGATACACCTGATAATACAACAATTCCGTAAATGCCGAATGTGATTATTGAAAGCAGAATAAACTTAATAAGACCTCTGTTTGTTTTAAGCTGAGTAACAGGTGCACTTGATTGTACATATGCTTCCTGTGGCATTGTTGTTTGTGTGTTTTGTGTTTCGTTCATAATTAAAACCTCCTCAATTAGATGAATCCATAATAACACATAAGTATTCTAAATGTCAATAT
>JAIDLO010000178.1 GCA_029050995.1 Eubacterium sp.
CTTTTTCTGCTGTCAGATTTCTTTCCTGACTTTTAACTTAAGTTTACTCCATGACATATTTTTTTCAATATTTTAAATATAAGTTATATAAAAATAAATAAATAAATTGCATAATTTATATATATATGGTATAATTATCAAAATTATCTCTATATATTGATAAAAAATGATAAATTTTGTATTGACTTTTTTGCAAAAAATGTTTTTATGTGTGAAGATGTCTTTAAAAAGGGTATCTTAATGAATAGAATCTATTAAAATTTATTAAAACAGGAGAGCCGTTTGGGGCTGTGCAAAAGGAATTTTGCATTCGTGATAAATATGAAAGCTTTTTTTAAGAAGTGGTTTACTCCTATAAAATTTAAAAGACTTTTTGATATAGCAGCATCATTCTCTGCACTCATTGTTCTTTCGCCGCTGTTTCTTATTATCTGTGTTATTAATTTTTTTACACCGGATACAAAGATTTTTTTCAGCCATGAAAGAAGAGGCAGAAGAGGAAAGCCTTTTAAAATTTATAAGTTTCAGACTATGAAAAATAATACACCAAACTGCGCAACGGGAGAGCTTGAAAATCCGGAGCAGTATATTACAAAGCTTGGAAAGGTGCTTCGCAAAACAAGCCTTGATGAGCTTCCGCAGCTTTGGAATATTCTTAAAGGGGATATGAGCTTTGTTGGTCCGCGTCCGCTTATTTCAAGTGAAATCAGGGCGCACAGAATGAGGCTTGAATATAATGTTTATCGTTTCAGACCGGGTTTAACAGGGCTTGCCCAGGTTAAGGGAAGAGATAACATTTCCATTATGAAAAAAATGAAGCTGGATAAGTTATATTGTGATAACTGGAGTATTAAAATGGATATAGCGATACTTCTTCAATCCGTTCGTGTCTGCATTAAGCGCGAGGGCTTCCACGAGGGTATTTACCATAGAAGATAATAATTATAAAATCAATACGGAGCGTATTTTATTATGGAAAGAAAATTTATTGACGGTTATTCCGAATGGCAAACAAATCCGGAAATTGTTGGCGTTAACAAAATTCCTTATCATGCAACCTTAATGCCTTATGATACTTTTGATGAGGCAGCTGCTTGCAAAAGATATGATTCTTCATGCTGCAAGCTTTTAAACGGCAAATGGAGATTTAAGCTTTATAAGAACTATGCTTATAAACCATCTGATTTTGCGCAGACACATTATGATTCTCATAATTGGGATAGTGTGCAGGTGCCGGGTTCCTGGACAATGCAGGGCTATGACCAGAATCAATACTGCAATGTTCGTTATCCCTGGGAGGGAAGCGACGATATCTGCCCGCCGAATGCACCGACAAAGCATAATCCTGTTGGCTGCTATCTCAAAAGAATTCAGATTAATAAGGCAATGCTTGAAAAGCGCGTAGTTATTTGCTTTGAGGGTGTTGAATCTGCTTTTTATCTTTATGTAAACGGCGAAAGAATCGGCTACAGTGAATCCTCTTTCAACAGAAGCGAATTTGATATTACAAGATATCTTGTTGAGGGTTCAAATCTGATTGGTGTAGAGGTTTACCGCTGGTGCACAGGCTCCTGGCTTGAATGTCAGGATATGTGGAGAATGGCAGGTATTTTCCGTGATGTATATCTTTATACAACAGAAAAGGAATATATCCGTGATTTCATTATTAAGGCAGAGCCGAATGAAACCTTAAAGGACGGATATTTTGATGTTCTTGTAAAAACAAACGGAACCTATGAGGCGCTTTCTCTTGACCTCAATATTATTGATGCGAATGGAAATATCGTTGCGCTGGATACACAGTATGCGGAAGAGGATAATATTACAAGCCTTAAGGCAATTGTAACGGATGCTTCTATGTGGAGCTCTGAAAATCCATATCTTTATACGCTTGTACTTACCTTGAAGAACAATGGAACACCTGTTGAATATGTCAGCACAAGATTTGGCTTCAGAAAGGTTGAAATCAAATCCGGCATTATTTATATAAATGGAAAAAGAGTTGTATTCAAAGGTACAAACCGCCATGAATTTGACTGCGAAAAGGGCAGAGTTATGACCGAAGAGGTTATGCTTTCCGATATTCTTCAGATGAAGAGAAACAATATCAATGCTGTTCGTACCTCTCATTATCCAAACTGCCCGCGTTGGCTTGAGCTTTGCGATGAATACGGCCTTTATGTTATTGATGAAAACAATATGGAAACGCACGGAACAGGTTGGTCCAAGATTATCGGCTGTCCGCAGCTTCCGGGCTCAAGACCGGAATGGGAAAAGGCTTGTATGGATAGATTAAAGGCTCTTTATAACAGAGATAAAAACCATACCTGTGTTGTCAGCTGGAGTCTTGGAAACGAAAGCCTTGGCGGCGACATTCCGAAGAAAATGTATAAATGGATCAAGGATGCGGATGAAAGCAGATTTATCCATTTTGAATGTGACAGAGCGCCTGATGAAAAGCAGCTTTCCGATGTTCAGTCCAAAATGTATGCAAGACCTTGGGAATGTGAGGAATATGCAGTAACACGCAAGGATAAAAGACCATATATTCTTTGCGAATATACGCATGCTATGGGTAACTCCTGCGGCTGTACGGATGAATATACAAAGCTTTGGGATAAGTATCCGTGCCTTCAGGGCGGCTTTGTTTGGGACTGGGTTGACCAGAGTATTAAAACAACTGATGAAAACGGCGTTGAATATCTTGCTTACGGCGGAGATTTCGGAGATAATCCGAATGACGGCCATTTCTGCGGAAACGGACTCCTGTTCGGCGACAGAACGCCTACACCGAAGCTTTATGAAATTAAAAAGCTTTACCAGAATGTTGATTTCACGGCAATTGATGCTGAAAAAGGCGTTATTGAAATCAAGAATAAATTTATGTTTACAAACTTAAATCAGTTTGAGCTTTATTGGTGCCAGTGCTCTGACAAGGGCGTTTTCCGTGAGGGAAGCGTTGAACTTGATGTAGAGCCGAATCAATCCAAGGTTATAGATTTGGAATTAACAAGAATTTCAAACACCGAAAGCTATCTGAATCTTGAGCTTCGCACTACAGAAGATTGCAGCTGGGCTGAAGAGGGCCATGTTGTTGCGGAAGAACAGTTTGTCATTAATGAGTTTGAAAACACATATGATGAATTGGAATTAGGCGAAGAGCTTGTTGTTGCCGATACCTACGGCTCTCTTCGTGTTATTGCAGAGGATGTCAATATCCGCTTTGAAAGAAGAGAACGCAACCAGCTTTATTCAATCAAGGTTGGCGGCGAGGATATTCTTTCTGCGCCTGTTCGCCTCAATTTCTGGAGAGCGCTGACGGATAATGACAGAGGAAACCGTGCTGGCAGCCGTCTTGGTTGCTGGAGAGATGCAGGCAATACACCGGGTATCTATAACAATACAAAATTCGGCATTGATGATTATAAGATTACGGATGACGGCAGAAAGGTTACAGTAAACTGCAGTGCGGTTGTCTGCACAGATCCCGAATCAAGAGCAAAGCTGATTTATACGATTACTTCAAAGGGAATCGGTGTTGAGCTTCAGTTTATGCCTGATCCTTCGCTTCCGGATATCCCAGAGGTTTCTATGTTATTTGAGCTTCCGGGCGATTTTGAAAATGTAACCTATCTCGGCGAAGGCCCTTATGAAAATTATATAGACCGCAGATACGGAACAAAGATCGGCGTTTATAACACAACCGTTACAGATATGTATACGGATTATCTTAAACCGCAGGAATGCGGAAACAGAACGGGTGTAAGATACGCTACACTTATCGGCAAAAAGAAAACCTTTACGCTTGTTGCCGAGCCGGTTATGGAGTTTAATGCAAGCCATTATCTTCCGCTTGAAATTGAAAATGCTTGGCATAAAAAAGAGCTTCCCGAAAGCAATAAAACGGTTGTTCGCGCAATTGCCCGTCAGCAGGGTGTCGGCGGATATGACAGCTGGGGTGCAAATACAAGCGATAAATATCTGAATAAAACAGACAGAACCTATCGTTTGAAATTCCAGATTAGATTTTAATTGAATGGTTATCAGGCAATAAATTATTGCTTTTATTGCCTGATAACAATTATAAAGAAATTGTAAGAAATTTCTTTTTTGCTTGACTTTTTATATCCTTAGTATTATAT
>JAIDLO010000179.1 GCA_029050995.1 Eubacterium sp.
GATGTGTAAGGCATTTGAAGCTTACAGATTGGAAGGGAAAAGGGAGGGAAAACTTGAAGGAGAGCGAGAAGGGATGAAGACGCACCTTATACAGGCAGTCTGCAAAAAATTACATAAAAATAAACATAAAATATAGCTATTGACCTAATATTTGCAATCAAGTATAATTAATTATGTATAAAAAACTATAAGGCGGAAAATTATGACAGAAATGAAAAAAACTATGCCTCCCTGGGGGCCGTACTCAAAAAAATATATGGGCATTTCAAGAATCGTTGACGGCGTTGGTATAACCGGTGCAAGATTTGATTTTATCGTGCATCCAACGATCTGGAACTCTTCTGTTCCTGTGCCGAATGTTACAATACCAAGCAATTATCATTTATGGCATTGCAACGGCGATTATTCCTATTATTCATATCGCTACGAGCTTATGTGGAAAGATATGATTTATGCCGATGTTTCATTTACGAAAATGAGCGAAGAATCTTATTTAATGAGATGTAAATTTGTGAACAACACGGATTTAAAGCAAAACTGCGTACTGAATGCGTTTTCTGCTTTGGAATATCCAAGCGTTAAATATTGCGATATCTCACTCCCTGAAAACTGCATACTAATAAATGCACTTGATTATGATGCGTTTACTTATGCTGTTTCCCGTCCTTGGGATAATCAGAATACAGACGGTATGAAGAAAGGACAGTTTGCGGATTACCGCTTTTACAGCGGCTTCGGCTTAGGCGACAGATGCGAAAATTATCATGTGCCTATTTTAAACTTAAAGCCTTTCGGATGTGAAAAGGGCGACAAGGTTACTTACTCTGTATCAGCAGAAAGCTTTGATAATCCTGTTGTTACTGTTCGTTACAGAACAGCAGAGGGCAATGATGCGGAATTTATGCTGAACGGTAAAAAGGTTGTTCTGCCGGAAAGTGACGAGCTTAATCTTGTTACTTTCCCGTATAATAAATCTGAAAACGGCGTTGTTTTTGAAAGCCTTGGTACAGCAGGCGTTGAGCTTGATTTCTTTGCAATAACCGAAAGTGGCGAGGAAGATAAGATTTCTGCCTGCCTTAAAGAAAGAGGCGTTATTCCCGAAATTGAAACAGAAGATATCGGCATTGGCAAAAGAATAAGCCTTACATATCCTGAAACGAACGAAACATATTATGTTCTTACCCACAATGAAAGAACAAGACAGAGAACGCTGGACAGCGGTTGCCTTGAAGATGCGCTTTCAAACAGATTGTCAAACGGAGATCATACCTATGATGAGCTTCGTGAAACTTTCTCCGGCAGCTTTAAAAACAAAAAGAGTGATGACGGATTTTTCCATAACACTTTGGTTAAATCCATCTATATTGAGCCGAATTCCGAGCATACGGAATATATGGTTATCTCAAAGGAAAAGGTTGATCCGCTTGCTTTTGCTGAATATGAAAGCATAATAAAGGCGGCTGAAAGCGCTGAAACACACGCTGAATTCAATGATGCAGGCAAAAAATACGATTTATCAACCGAGATTATGAAAACAACGCTGTTAACAAATGTTGTTTATCCGCTTTACAAGCACGGCGAAAATGTTGTTCATTTTACACCCGGTAAAAGATGGGATAGCTTTTATACCTGGGACAGCGGTATTATCGGTGTAGGTGTTCTTGAATACAGTATTGAAAAATCGCAGTACATTCTTGAAACCTATCTTGCTGAAGAGGATAATGTTGATTATGCATTTCTGCTTCACGGTAGCCTTGTACCTACGCAGTTTGCGCAGTATAGTGAATTGCTCAAGAAAAGCAAAAACAGAAAACCGCTTTTTGCACTCTATGATAAAATGCTCAGATATTATAAGTATATCGCAGGTATTACAGAGGGCTCAACAACAGGTAAATTCGGCAATAATCTTTTAACAACCTATGATTATTGGTATTCCTGCTCGGGTATGGACGATTATCCTGCACAGGTTTATATGATTGATAAGCAGATGATGCACAAAATCTGCCCTTGTATTTCAACCTCGCATATTATTCTTGCAGCAAAGATTATGAAAATGGCTGCCGAGGCTATGGGAAAAACAGAGGATGCTGCATTTTTCGATAACGAAATCAACCGCTGTACAAGAGCACTCAATGATTTATGCTGGGACGAAGAGGCTGGTTATTATTCCTATACAGTTTATGATGACGATAAGAATGTAACAGGCTTTTTACGCAATGAAAACGGCGAAAATATGAACAAGGGAATGGACGGAATTTATCCGCTTATTGCCGGTGCTGCAGAGGGCGAACGAAAGAATATTCTTCTTTCCCACATTAAAAATCCAAAGGAAATGTGGAGCGAAAGCGGTATCTCTGCTGTTGATATGAGTGCATCCTATTATTTTGATGACGGCTATTGGAACGGCAATGTCTGGATGTCACATCAATGGTACATATGGAAAGCAATGTTTGATATGGGCGATCTGGATTTTGCCTTTGAAATTGCAAACAGAGCGCTGAATATGTGGAAAAAGGAAACAGATTTTTCTTACAATACCTATGAATGCTTTGGTATTGAAACGCAGAGAGGCGGCTGGTTCCATAATTTCGGCGGGCTTTCTGCTCCAATCTGTGTTTGGGCAAATGCTTATTACCGCCCTGCTTCCATTACAGCAGGCTTTGATTTATGGATTGATGAGCAGCAGGCTGAAACAGACAGCGCTTATATTAAATTCAAATACTTTGGTCATAACGAAAAATACGGAATTCTTGTTTGTCTTTCAGATCAGCACGATTATGAGGTTCTTCTGAATGATGAAAAAATCGAGTTTAACCAAAGAGCAAAAGGTATTATCGAAATTACGCTTAACAGCGATGTTAAATGCGGAGAAATAAAAATTAATGCTATAGATTGAGAGGGGTATAAACATATGGCTAATAAAATTTGGGGAAGCAATAATGAACCGCTTAAAATTCAGTTTATAACAGATGTTCATTATTACTCAAGAAAGAGCGGTACAGAGGGTGCTGCTTATGAAAAAGCAGAGGCTAAAAGCCAGAAAATCATCAAGGATTCAGACCTTGTTATTAAAGCAGGCTTTGATATTCTCTGTGAGGATACATCAACAGATATCGTTATTCTTGCAGGCGATACAACCAAGGACGGTGAGGTTGATGCACACAATGAATTTATCGAAATGCTTCGTGATTTAAAGAAACGCGGCAAGAGAGTTTATGTTATTACTGCAACGCACGATTATCGTACGGAGGGTTATACAAATGGCTATGAGGGAGATCATAATATACAGGTTCCAACAGTTGCAAACAGGCACGATTTATGGGATATGTATTATGAATTCGGTCCGAGCGAAGCAATTGCAACCTATGAAAAATCACTTTGCTATGTTGTTCAGCTTGCACCGGGTTACAGACTTTTTGCGCTTAATGATGATACTAATGAAAAGCAAGAGGGCGGCGGCTCAGGCTACAGTGATGAATGTATGCAGTGGATTATGGAGCAGCTTGAGGATGCGAAAAAGAATGACCAGTATGTTATTGCAATGACGCATCATCCGCTGATTTCTCCGTCTCCGTTCTATAAAATTATCGGCGGCGGCAATATGCAGAAAAACCATGAGGTTACAAGAGAAATCTTTGCAGATGCAGGACTTCATTGTATGCTTACAGGTCATACACATGTTCACGATATTTCTGTTGTTACATCAAAAAAAGGCAATAAGTTTTATGATATTGCCTGCGGTGCAATGATCGGATGCCCGCCTGCAATGAGAAATGTTACCTTTGATCCTGCAAAGGGCGAAATCAGAACAGATACAATCCTTATCAAAGATGTTCCTGGCCTTGATACGAAAGGTCAGCCGTTTGACGATTATATGAAAAACTTCTTCTTCGGTATGATTAGAGAGGTTCTTACTGCTGCTGCAACGGATATTGATCATCTTGCAGAAATGACAGATGCATTCTCCGTTCCGGGAGAAAAGGTTAAAAAGATGGGCTGGCTGATTAAGCCGATTGCTAAATTCTTAAATAAGCTTACATTCAAGAAGATTTGGCGCCTTTGCAAAAAGGAAAGCGGTTTAAAGAAAAAGGATATTGCTGATATCGCAGACAAGAAGGTTGTTGATTTTATTATTGAGCTTGTTCAGAATCTTTACTGCGGCGATGCACCGCATTCTCCGGATTCAAGAGAATATAAAATTGCATGCGGTTTCTTGAATGTTATAGATTCATTCCTGAATACAATTCATCTTCCAATCGGTAAATTCATCAAGGGTGCAGAAAATGTAAGAAGCCTTATTGAACCGCTTCTTTGGAATGCAGGCCCTTGTGATGCAGAGGCTACATTAAAGATTGATCCTGTTTATGATGATGAAAACCCTGCTCCGAAAGAGGAAGAGGAAGAACTCAAAGATACAGTCAAGAAGAGCAAAAAAGGCCCGCTTGTGCTTATCCTGTTAATACTTGCTGTTTTAATTCTTCTTGCAGTTATTCTTGGTATAATCGGTCTTATTGGTTGGGGAATCGTTGCCCTTATTATGGCTTTGATCTAAACTTTATCAGAAAATAGTCCGCATAAATGGAAAAGAAAAACTACCGATATTATATAGGTGGCTTGGGAGAAACAAGTAATGGAATCTTCAAATAAATTAACAGAAACAGAAATTGATACAAAAGAAGAAAAGCAGGTTGTGAAACGCAAATGGTCTGACAATTTTGTGATTTTGTATCTTGTTGTGCTGTTACTCACTATAATGGGGCAGCTTCCCGGTGCTGTGCTGCAATTTCTACCTTTTCTGACAAGTACAGATGTCGGAGCTGTAATACTCCGCTATTCGAGCTACGCAGGAATTTGGCTTCTGGCAGTTTTATATATGCGGTTTACAAAGAAAAATCGTCCTATCTTAAAAACAATTGGCAGAAGTGCATCGGGAAATACCTGGAAAAATTTTCTGCTTGGAATTGGAATCGGTTTTGGTTTGAATGGTATTTGTATATTGGCGGCGTGGCTGCATAAAGACATTGCGTTATATTATGATACTTTTCAGCCGGGTTATCTGTTACTCATATTTATTGCGGTATTTGTTCAATCTTCGGCAGAAGAACTGCTTTGCAGAGGTTTCTTATATCAAAGACTGATGCGAAGCTATAAAAAACCTGTAGTGGCTATGATCGGGAATGCTTTGCTTTTTGCCTTGATGCATTTGTTAAATGAAGGCGTTACAGTTTTGTCCGTCCTGAATATTTTTGTGGTGGGAATTCTGTTTTCGTTTATCGTTTATTATATGGATAGTCTATGGTGCGCTATGGCAGTTCATACAGCATGGAATTTTACACAAAACATTATTTTCGGACTGCCGAATAGTGGAATGTTAACGCCATATTCCGTTTTTCGACTGGATACAGAGACGGCAAATAACAGTTTTGCATATGATGTCGGTTTTGGTATTGAAGGAACACTGCTTGCGTGTGTGGTTCTTATACTGGCATGTATCTGTATATATTTATGGGGAAGAAAACATGGAAAAAAGCCATGTGATATCTGGGCATAGTCTTTTGTGTATCAAGATTTTATTAAAGCATTGACAAGAAAAAATGCGGAGTATATAATAAATTACATATTTTATATATCGGAGGAAAGATATTTATGAAAAAATTAAAAAGAGTTTTAGCAGTTTTGATTTCTGCTTTGCTTGTTGCGGCAATGTTTGCAGGCTGTTCAAACGGCGAAGACAAAAAGCCTGAGGAAGAAAAGGTAAGAGTTGCAATTCTTCAGTATATGCCTCATGCAAGTCTTGATAACTGCACAGAGGGTGTTGAAAAAGCACTTGATGCAGCAGGCATAACACATACAAGTCAGATCGGCAACAGCGGCAGTGCCGATACGGATTGCCAGAGCTATGCAGCAAAAATGGCTGTTTCAGATTATGATATGATTATTGCAGTTGCAACACCTGCAGCTATAAGCGCATTTTCAGCAGTTAAATCTGCATCTGCAAACATTCCTGTTGTTTTCTGCGCAGTTTCAGATCCTGTTGAAGCAAAAATTGTTGACAGTCTTGAAACACCAGGCGGTAATTGCACAGGTACTGCTGATGCTTTTGATATTAAGGGCCAGGTTGCTCTTATTAAACAGCTTCAGCCGGATATTGAAAAGCTTGGTGTACTTTATACAACAAGTGAGGCAAATTCAATCAGCCAGATCAGAACGCTTGAGGCTGAATGTAAGGCAGCAGGTATTGAGCTTGTTGCGCAGGGTATAACAGATGCAAACGAGCTTGCTTCTGCTTCTGCAAGCCTTATCCCTAAGGTTGATGCAATAACAAACTTAACAGACAACAATGTTGTTGATAATATGGGTGTATTCCTTCCGCAGGCTGAAAAAGCTAAAATCCCTGTTTACGGTTCTGAAATTGAGCAGGTAAAGAAGGGCTGCTTCGCTTCCGCTTCTCTTGATTATGTTGCTCTCGGCGAGCAGACAGGTAAAATGGCTGTTGATATTCTCAATGGCGCAAAAGCTGCAGAAACCCCTGTTTTAACTGTTATGGATTCCTTTACTGTTATCAATACAGATGTTGCGAAAAAGCTTGGAATAACAATTCCGGATTCCTTAAAGGATGCAGAAACAGTTACAACAGCTGCTGAGTAGCCAAACAAAAGTTGAACAAAAAATTGAGCAGAACAAAAGCTGTTCTGCTCTTTTCTTAATAATGGTGATGTTATGGAAGTTTTAAATATTGTAAAGATTGTGCTGGAAGAGGGGCTGAAATATGCTATCCTTGCTCTTGGCGTTTATCTTGCATACAGCATACTTGATTTTCCCGATTTGTCGGTTGACGGAACAATGCCGCTTGGTGCAATTATCTCGGTTGTACTTATTTTGAAAGGCATGAATCCTTGGATTTCTGTTATCATTGCTTTTCTCGGCGGTGCTGCCGCAGGCTGTATAACGGGCGTTCTTCATGTTAAACTGAAGCTCCAGCCGCTTCTTTCGGGTATTCTTGTTTATACGCTGCTGCTAACGGTAAATCTTGTTCTGATAAAAGCAGGAACGGACGGGCAGTCTATTGCGTCTGTTTTTGGAAAGGACACGATATTCAACAGCGGTCCGGCAAATCTTTTGCCTGAAACAATCGGCAATTTTGATATTAAAAAGCTGATCGTGCTTGCAATTTTTGTTTTGATACTTAAAATTTTGATTGATTTGTATCTCAAAACAAAATCGGGTATGCTTTTAAGAGCAACAGGCTCTAATCAGCAGTATGTTGTTATGCTTGCGAAAAATCCGGGTGTATCCAAAATTCTCGGTCTTGCGCTCGGCAACGGTCTTGCTGCCGTAAGCGGTGCAGTGATTGCACAAAGCACGGAAACTGCAAATACGAATATGGGCGTCGGAATGGTTGTTTTCGGGCTTTCAAGCGTTATTATCGGGCTTTCTCTTTTCAAGCGCATACACTTTATGAAGGCAACAACAATGGTTATTCTCGGTACAATTATTTATAAGGCATGCCTGCAGATTGCGATTGTTATCGGTCTTCCGAGTGAATACAATAAAGCCTTAATGGCAATCCTCTTTGTTCTTGCTTTGATTTTCAGCGGAACATTCAAAGATAAGGTTAAGAAAAGGAGGGAAAAGCATGCTTGAGCTTCAGAATATAACAAAGCGTTTTAATGTTGGCACAGTAGATGAATCAACCGTGTTTGATAATTTCAATTTCAAAATAGAAGAAGGCGAATTTGTTTCTGTAATCGGCTCTAACGGAAGCGGTAAAACAACGCTTCTGAATCTGATTTGCGGTTCTTTAAAAGCTGATGAGGGAAAAATTCTTTTCAACGAAAATGATATAACGCATACCTCTGAATTTAAGAGAGCAAAAATTATCGGCAGAGTTTTTCAGGAGCCTAAAATCGGCACCTGTGCAGATTTAACCGTGCTTGAAAATATGGCGCTTGCTGATAATAAGAATAAGCCGTTCGGGCTTGGCAGATGCGTAAATAAAAAGCGTATTGATTATTATAAATCTCTTCTTGAGCAATGTGATATGGGGCTTGAAAACAGGCTTGGTGTTCAGGTTGGAACGCTTTCGGGCGGTCAAAGGCAGGCACTTGCGCTTGTTATTGCAAATATGACAGATATTAAGCTGCTCATTCTTGATGAACATATTGCAGCGCTTGATCCGAAATCTTCAGACAGAGTTATGGAGCTTACGAATAAGCTTGTTTGCGAAAATCATATAACAACGCTTATGGTTACGCATAATCTTCGTTATGCTGTTGAATACGGCAGCAGGCTCTTTATGATGCATGAAGGTAATAGCGTGCTTGATCTTAAGGGCGAGGAAAAAGCAAATGCAAAGGTTGAAGATATCCTTGCAATCTTCGACAGAATCAGCATTGAAAAAGGAAATTAAATATTGATAATGCGAAGCAGTTTTATACTGCTTCGTTATTTTTTTGTTTATAAGCAACAAATGAGTAGCTGCTCGGTGAAAACTATTAGTGAAAATGCACAAAAATATTTCATAATATTATAATTATTGCCAATGGTTTAAAAGTTCGTTTTGATTTATAATAAGAAAGAAAGGGGTTTCATTTATGAATGAGTATATAGAAAGTGTAATCAAAACAGTTGAAAGAAGAGATAGTGCGAAGCCTGAATTTATTCAGTGTGTTAAAGAGGTTTTCCATTCTCTCGAAAAGGTTATTGAAAAGCATCCTGAATATGTTGAGGATGACTTGCTTACAAGAATGGTTGAGCCGGACAGGCTGATTACCTTCCGTATTGCCTGGGTTGATGATGCGGGTAAAACAAGGGTAAACCGAGGCTATCGTGTTCAGTTCAATTCTGCAATCGGTCCTTATAAGGGCGGACTTCGTTTTCATCCAAGTGTAAATTCAAGCATTATGTATTTCCTTGGCTTTGAGCAGACCTTTAAGAATTCTTTAACAGGTTTGCCGATGGGCGGAGCAAAGGGTGGTTCTGATTTTGACCCAAGGGGTAAAAGCAAGAGCGAGATTATGCGTTTTTGTCAGGCGTATATGACGGAACTTTATAGGCATATCGGCCCAAGCATAGATGTTCCTGCGGGCGATATCGGCGTTGGTGCAAGAGAAATCGGCTTCCTGTTTGGTCAGTATAAACGAATTAAAGATGCCTTTGAAAATGGCGTTATTACAGGCAAGGGCTTGTCCTACGGCGGTTCGCTTATCCGTCCAGAAGCAACGGGTTATGGTGCTGTTTATTATCTTTGCGAGGTGCTTAAGCACGAAAAGGATACAATGAAAGGTAAGCGTGTTGCGCTTTCCGGCTTTGGTAATGTTGCGTGGGGCGCAATCAAAAAGCTGAATGAGCTTGGGGCAATTCCGCTTACAATCAGCGGTCCGGGCGGCTATGTTTATGATAAGGATGGAATATGCACACCTGAAAAAATAGATTATCTTCTTGAAATGCGTGCAAGCGGAAGAGACAGAGTTCAGGATTACAGCGATAAATTCCCATCTGCCGTATTTGTTCCCGATGAAAAGCCTTGGGGGCTTGAAAATATTGATATCGTTATGCCGTGCGCCACGCAGAATGAGGTTAATCTTGAGGATGCGAAAAAGATTGCTGAAAACGGTGTTAAGTATTATATTGAGGTTTCAAATATGCCAACAACGGCGGATGCGCAGGATTACCTTATGGAACATCCTAATGTAATCATTGCTCCGTCAAAGGCGGTTAATGCAGGCGGTGTGTGCGTTTCAGGTCTTGAAATGAGCCAAAACAGCCAAAGAATTTCCTGGACAGCAGAAGAGGTTGATGAAAAGCTTCATAAAGCGATGATTGATATTCATAATCATTCTGTTGAGGCTGCCGAAAAATATGGGCTTGGCTATGACCTTGTTGCAGGCGCAAATATTGCAGGCTTTGAAAAGGTTGCCGAAGCAATGATGGCGCAGGGTATTTATTAATAAAATTTTACGGGCAGATTGAAAATCTGCCCTCTTTTTTTACATTTACAAATTATTTGTTAGGCAAATTGCACGAAAGGGATAATGAAATATTATGAATATTGTGCATAGAATAAAGATTTTTATTGCCATATAATTGTATTAGATATATTTGTCTATATATTATAGGCAATCAAAAGAATACAAAAGGGGAAAAATTATGTTAAAAATTACACCAAACACCAAATTCAAAGATGCTGCGGCAAATCCTATGGCAAAGGATATGATTGAAAAGCTTATGATGGCGCTTCGTTTGCCAACCTCTCTTGTTACAGACGGCTTTCTCAAAAACGGGAAGCTCAAATGGCTTACAACTGCAACAGCTGGTTTGCTCAATAAAAATACCGTTCAGCAAATCTGCGATATGTTTAACCTTGAAAAGGATGAGGTTATTACAGACAAGGGAACACTTGAGAAAAAATGGTGGAAGGAAGCAATTATTTATCAGGTTTATCCGCGTTCCTTCTATGACAGCAACGGCGACGGTGTCGGCGATTTAAGAGGTATTACTGAAAAGCTCGATTATCTTCAGGATTTGGGTGTAACAGCAATCTGGTGTTCTCCTTTTTATGATTCTCCGAATGATGACAACGGCTACGATATCAGAGATTATAAAAAGATTTTAGCTGAATTCGGCACAATGGAGGATTTTGATACACTGCTTGATGAGGTTCACAAGCGTGGTATGAAGCTGATTGTTGACCTTGTTGTAAACCATACAAGTGATGAGCACGAATGGTTCCAGGAAGCACTTAAATCAAAGGATAATCCTTACCACGATTATTATATCTGGCGTGATGCAACGGACAAGGGCATAACCCCTCCGAACAACTGGAATTCTCTTTTCAAGGGCAATGCGTGGAATTACTATGAGCATCTTGATCAGTGGGCAATGCATCTGTGGACGAAGAAGCAGATGGATCTGAACTGGGAAAATGAAAAGATGCGTAATGATGTTTATGCTATGATGAACTGGTGGCTCGATAAGGGCATTGACGGCTTCAGAATGGATGTTATCAACTTTATCAGCAAAGATCCGAATCTCCCTGAAGCAAATCCGTTCCTCGGTATTTTAACAGGCTATAAGGGCGCGGAATATTATTTCTATGGCCCTCGTCTGCACGAATATCTGCGTGAAATGCGTGAAAAAACCTTTGGCAATTATGATGTGTATACTGTCGGCGAATGCGGCGGAGCAGGCATTGAAATGGATAAAATGCTTACTGCCGATTTCAGAAAAGAGCTTGATACAGTATTTAACTTTGATTTCCTTGTGAATCAGGGACATACAAACTATGATTATTTTGATTACGATTTGTATAAGGTTATGGAGAATTTTGAAACCTTCCAGACCGAATATACAAATCATTGCTGGCCTACTGTATTCTTTGAAAATCACGATAACCCGAGAATTGTTACAAGAGTGGATAAAACAGAAGCATTCCGCGAGGATATTTCAAAAATCTGCGGTTTGATCCAGATGACGCTTCGCGGTGTGCCTTATATTTATCAGGGACAGGAAATTTCAATGGGCAATGTAGATTTTGAATCTATTGAAGAAATTGATGATGTTCAGGCTGTAAATACATACAAAGAGCTTGTAGCAAAGGGAAGAAGCAAGGAAAAGGCTTTCTTTAAGGCTAAAACAGGCACTCGTGATAATTCAAGAAGTCCGTTCCAGTGGAGCGACAGCGAAAACGCAGGCTTTACAACAGGCAAGCCGTGGCTAAAAATCACTTCGGATTACAGAAGATTTAATGCAGAGGATGAGGCAAAGAACGAGGACAGCGTTCTCAATTTCTACAAAAAGGCAATTGCATTAAGAAAGGAAACGCCTGCGCTTGTTTACGGCGAATTCAAGCGTGCAGAAAATATTAGTAAACCATTATTCTGCTACTACAGAGAGTATAACGACGAGCTTTATTATGTTGAGCTCAACCTCGGCAAAAAGGCACTTCCAAGACCGATTGATATGAGCGAAGCAGAGCTTGTTCTTTCAACAAAGGGTGCGCCGTCTGATACAATCAAACCGTTTGAGGGTAATATTTACAAAATTAAATAAATTTTCCTTGACAACACTTAATTTATATATTATATTAGTAAGCGTAAGTTAAGAATGTAAGAAAGTGAGAGTGGCTTTACGAAGCCGCTCTCATATCATTGTTAGGAGGTTTTCCGTATGGCAGGTAAAAATACTGTTCAAAGGGTTGAAGAAATTGTTGCGCCTTTTGCCGCCGAACTTTCTGTCAGCCTCTGGGATATTACCTTTACCAAAGAGGGAACAGATTGGTATTTAAGAATTTTCATTGATAAAGAGGGCGGCGTTTCCATTGATGACTGCGTTGATTTAACCCACGCAGTAACCAAGCCGCTTGATGAAGCAGATCCGATTTCTCAGAGCTATATGCTTGAGGTTTCCTCTCCCGGCGTGGAAAGAGAATTAAAAAAGGATTGGCATTTTGAAAAGTATATCGGCTCTGCAGTAATG
>JAIDLO010000018.1 GCA_029050995.1 Eubacterium sp.
CGCATCTGGTCGTACTGGTGTTTGTTGAGGACCATGAGTTACTTGTCGATCAGGAGCTCCTGGTGTAACAGGCGTTACTGGGGTTACCGGTCCAACTGGTCCAACAGGTGTGACAGGCGTAACCGGCGCTACTGGTCCAACTGGTCCTACAGGTGTGACAGGCGTAACCGGCGCTACAGGAGCAACCGGTGCAGTTGGTGCAACAGGTCCGACAGGTGCAACTGGTGCAACAGGAGCAACAGGCGCTGAAGGCGAAGGCTTATCGGCTTACGGCGGAAAGTATAATGACGGACCGCAGACACTGAGCCTTGCCGCTGATGCACCAACGCTTGTTTCGCTTCCAACAAGTATGCCTGCTGAAAATGTAACTTATACCCCTGCAAACAGTATGACGATTGGAGAAACAGGCGTATACGAGATTCATTATATGGGCAATTTATCATCATCTACACCGGCATCAGTAACACTTGCCATTCGCAGAAACGGAACAAATATCCCGTCTGCTACTATTACAAGACAGCTTGCTGCGGGCTCAAATTCGTTCTATAACGGAACTACAATTTTAAATCTTACAGCCGGCGATGTAATTACTATGGCGATTTCATCTCCTTCTGCAACAACTGTAACCCACAACAATGGCACAAGCGCTACACTTACCGTTAAAAAAATAGATTAATAAAAAAGCTGTATGCGTGTTATACGCGTACAGCTTGATTTTTACTTAACAAATACATTAAAAAAGGAGAATTCGGACTGTTTTCTTAACGGCTGTTTCGATTACATTTTATAAAAGCAAAAACACCCATATGGGTGTTTTTCTATTATGGTGGAGATGGCGGTAATCGAAACCGCGTCCTAAAGCATATCCTCAAGACTTTCTTCGTGTGCAGTTTGTTCTTTAAGTTATCCCCTCACAAAACGGCAGCAAACAGCCTTTTTGCTACGGTAGGTTCTTATACCTGATGAAAGCCGAACCACTCTTTCATTCATGTTCGCCACTAAGTCGACGCCTTATTCAATGCCGTGGCACTCATTGATAAGACGAAAGCTGCAATTAGGCAGCTAAAGCTACTGAATTATTTTTGTCAGTTAATTTTAAAGTGTTACTTTTTAAGTGGTGCAACTCCACTACACGCTTACCAAGATTCCCTGCCCCAGTCGAAATCCTTTCATCCCCATATTAATATCGTTCTTTTAAAGCTCTGTCTATTGTTCTTTCAGCATCTCTTTTTGCAGCAACCTCACGCTTATCGTGGAGCTTTTTACCCTTGCAAAGCCCGATTTCAAGCTTTGCCCTGCCGTTCTTTATATAAAGCTGAAGCGGAACAATACTTAATCCCTGCTGCTGGCTTTGACCAAACAGCCTCATAATTTCCTTTTTATGAAGCAAAAGCTTTTTCTTTCTCATCGGATCTCTATTAAATATATTGCCCTGTTCATACGGCGAAATATGCATACCAATCGTAAACATTTCCCCGTTATCAACACTGCAAAAAGAATCCTTCAAATTTACTCTGCCATTACGGATAGATTTAATCTCTGTTCCATAAAGCGCAATGCCCGCCTCATAAATTTCAAGAACAAAATAATCGTGATAAGCTTTTTTATTTCTTGCGATTACCTGCTCTGTTTCCTTATTATTCAAGCTCATCACTCCTTTTCAAATTATATAAGACTTCTGCCCTCTATCGCTCTTGAAAGGGTAACCTCATCTGCATATTCAAGATCTCCGCCGACAGGAACACCGTAGGCAAGCCTTGAAACTGTTATACCCATTGGCTTAAGCAGACGGCTGATATACATAGCCGTTGCTTCGCCCTCAACAGTAGGGTTTGTTGCCATAATAACCTCTTTAACCTCGCCGTCTGAAAGGCGGGCAAGAAGCTCTTTGATTCTAATCTGATCAGGACCCTTGTTTTCCATAGGCGAAATTGCACCATGCAAAACATGATAAGTTCCTTTTATAATATGCGTTCTTTCAATCGCCATAACATCACGCGGATCTTCAACAACGCAAATTTCGCTTTTATCTCTTTTTTCATTTTTGCAGATAGAGCACAAATCATCATCTGCTAGATTACAGCAGATTTTACATTGCTTAATCTTCGTATGTGCATCCGTTATTGCAGCAGCAAATGCATTTGCCTCCTCATCACTTAACCCAAGCACATAATATGCCATTCTCTGAGCAGATTTATGCCCTATGCCCTGCATTCTCTCAAACTGATCTATTAAATTTTGAAGAGGTGCTAAATTATAAGCCATAACTACTCCTTAATGCTTTTTAAAGTCCCGGGATATTTAAGCCGCCTGTAACGGACTGAAGCTCACGCTCGGATTCTTCCTCGATCTGGCGCATTGCTTCGTTGAGTGCTGCAACAAGCATATCTTCAAGCATTTCAACATCTTCCGGATCTACAACTTCAGGGTTGATGCCGATTGCCTTAATCTCATGCTTACCTGTAACAGTAACCTCAACCATGCCGCCGCCTGATGAAACAACATATTCTTTTTCAGCGAGCTCAGCCTGCTTCTTTTCAATATCCTCCTGCATTTTCTGAGCCTGTCTGAGCATATTCTGCATATTCTTCGGGCCGCCGCCCATTCCCTGTGGAAGTCTTGCTTTCATTTGTCTTCTCCTTTTTATTAAAAATTATTCAATATTTACATTCATATTGCCCTGAACCTTGGAAATTAAATCTTCAAGGGGGTCTTTTTTTTCTTTATTTTCTTCGCTTGTTTTGAAAATACCAAGCTTATACCGCTTGCCTGTTACATCAAACAGTGCCTGTTTAATTGCTTTTGAATGTGTCGGCATTTTGATAAACTGCCTGAGCATCGGATTAGAGCTGTTTATCAAGAAATATTCATCTCTGACATATCCCGTTGCATCATTTAAAACGCCGTAAATCGCTATATCGGATTTATAGATAACCTCCATAAATTCAGCCCATTCGGCAAATTCGGTTTGAACAACCTCCTGCGGTACTGCTTTGGCAGGTGCTTCCGGCTGAGGAGCTGCCTGCGTCTGCGTTGTTTCCCACGGCGGAATATCCTGTTCCTGTTGGATTTCAGGTTCAGGTAAATCCGGATAAACAGGCTTTTCTATATCAAAACTTTCCTGCTTTTCGATTTTTTCTTCCTGCTGCGGTACAGACTGTTGTATTTGAACAGGCTGTGGTATTGATTCAGCCTTTGGCTGTTCAGCGCTTACAGCTGTTTTAACCGGCTGTGAAGGAGTAATACTTACGCCGTTTTTAACAGTTCTTTCAAGCGTTGCTATTCTATCCAAGACAGCCTCCATTGAAGTGTCCAGCTTTGGTTGGCACAGCTTTACAAAGCTCATTTCCATTTCAATGCGGGCATTTGCTCCGCCTTTAATGATTGTTAAAGTATTCTGAAACAAATCAAGCGCAAAAATAACCTTTGCAAGTGTAAAATGTTCAGCACTTTTGATGATTGTATCATACTCATCGTCCGTGCAAATAATCAGTTCTCTGCTTTTCTTAACCGTTTTCACAATAAGGAAATTTCTGAAATGATTGATCATTTCAACGCAAAGACGCTCCATATCATAGCTATTCTGATGAAGCCTGCTGATAATGTTTAATGCATCCCCGCTGCTTTGATTGCATATAGCATCCGAAAGCTCATAAAGCGCTTCCCTGCCTGCGATACCCGCAACCTCGGAAACAAGCTTTGAATCTATATGCTGACCTCTGCCTGCACACTGATCCAGGATAGAAAGTGCATCTCTCATACCACCGTCTGCAATGCGGGAAATCAAAATTGCCGCATCATCATCAAGCTGCATATTTTCAAAGCCGGCAACTTCCTTTAATCTTAAAGCCATTGTTTCGGGCTGAATACGCTTGAAATCAAAACGCTGGCAGCGCGAAAGAATGGTTGCAGGAAGCATATGAACTTCCGTTGTTGCAAGAATGAAAATAACATGTTCAGGCGGCTCTTCAAGCGTTTTAAGAAGTGCATTGAACGCACCCTTGGAAAGCATATGCACCTCATCAATAATATAAACGCGGTATCTGCCCCTTGTTGGCGTATAATTTGCTTCTTCCCTTAAATCACGGATATTATCAACGCCGTTGTTTGATGCGGCATCAATTTCAACAACATCATAGATACTGCCTGCATCAAGCCCCCTGCAAACCTCACATGCATTACACGGCTCGCCGTTTTCATTGTGCTCACAGTTTACTGCCTTTGCAAGAATTTTTGCACAGGTTGTTTTACCCGTTCCTCTTGAGCCTGTAAAAAGATAGGCATGGGATATTCTGTTTTCTTTAATTTCATTGATAAGTGTTGATGTAACATGCTCCTGCCCGTAAACATCAGAAAACACTTTCGGTCGATATTTTCGATATAAAACCTGATACATAATCCCACCGCCTTTAAACAAAAAAATGCAGCTGCATTCTTAGCGTAACGTACAGACTTGTCTGCGGCGCACAGAATAATCCACTTATTGCTGCTCGGTTCCCCGCCTGACAAGGTTCGTAGCATCCCGTCGCACAGGGCCCATACGCTACGCTAAAAATGCAACCGCTTTTAAATTAATTTTTTAAGTATTAACATTATATACTATTTTTACTCTGAAATCAATACCTTTTCTATTTCTGCAAAATAGATATAATGCATATCGTGATCGCTGTACCATTTTTTCATAATATCGCTGTCTATAAAGCTGTTTTCATCAAGAAGCTGGCAAGCCATTTTTCTGCAGATAAGCACAATTTTTGCCTCTTCAAAATAAGGCGCATTTTCATCATAAACAGGGGTTAAGCCTGTTTCCTTAACCTTATCATAATCTCTTCCGCTTTTTGCTCCGCAGAATTTTAATGCATCCTTGTTTTCATCCTTGAAAAAGCAGAGAGAAAAATGCGTTTCATTATCAATCAAGCCTTTTGTATATCTGCTTTCACGAACATAAACGGTTGCCGTATCCTTGCCCCAAAGCTCGCCGACACCGCCCCATGAAACTGTCATAGGATTACAGCCTTCTTCGTCCTTTGCAGTAAGGAGCGCCCAATCATTTGCAATCAGCTTTATTGGATTTTCCTTTATATCTCTTACATTTATTTCTTTCATAATAATTCCCATAGCCTTTCTGGCTACAAATAGTATATTAAAAAATTCCTAACACCTTGTTGTAGCCAGACAAGGCGTATAATGGGAATTTAAACATCTCAAAATTATGCTGTCGGCAAATTTTGAGGTCAATACAATCGGAATAGTGTGATTTTTCACACTATTCCTCTTTACTATTATATTAAACCGATATTCAAAAATCAACCAAAAACTCCCTCATCAAAGGGAGCTTTCTTTAATGCTGTTTGGAATTATGATATAAAACTGTAGGGGACGATGTGGGCATCGTCCCCTTTTTATTATTAATTGGTAATTCTATTTACACTCATATGAGCAATATGCGGTGCATAGGTATCCTGATTATCAAATTTTGTATTACCGCTGTTTGTTAAGCTGATTGTATTACTGCCCTTTTTCAAATCAACATAACAGGTAACTGTTTTATAGGTGTCCCAGCTATAGGTATTACGGCAATAAACATCCTGCGGTTTACCGCCCGCCGTAACAGTTACATATCTTTCAATCAAATCAACATTATAATCATGCACGCCGCCCTCATCATTATTTGCATAAAGTATGGTAAGTGCATATGTGCCGGCTTCATCAACAGCAACCTTAAAATCAGCCTTGCCTGCATTGCAGGAAATGCCGTTAATATAGCTGATTTCAGGATTATTTTTATTCGTTTCAACAACAGCACCATCCGAAAGAACAGCATCTTTTTGAACATCAAGCTCAATCGTTTCAGGCGTTTCCGATAATTTCCGAACAACCAAATTCTTGCGGTCACTACTTCTGATATCAATATAATTCAATCCTCGTTTGAAATATACGGTACTTGAAACGGTTTTTAAATCAGCATCCGAGGTCAAGGCAAGATTGAAACCTACGCCATCAACAGAAGCACGAACAGGATGATCTGCATTGGCACTTACATTATAGTAGCCGTCATAAGGGGCTACAACAAGATAGGACTGATTATTCTGGTTTGTTCTGTCTGCATCATCCAGAACGGCAATTTCGTCACTTTCATCAGCCGTTGAAACAAGCAATGAGTCAAGCACAATTGTGCCTTTACTATGCTTAAAGCTGATTGTATGCTCGCCCTTTTTAAGCTCATATGTTTTCTTTAAGCAGTCTGTATATTCACTCTTAATTGTATTCGGGAAATGAACAGAAACATCCTTGCCGTCCAGCGTCATAACAGAGGTTGAATCTACTCTGTCGTCAGGATTCTGCCTACCGTTTTCATTCGCTTTTCCATCATTTGAGTTGCCGTAAATGATATCAAGATCATATGTGCCGTCACACGGAACAGAGAAAGTCATTGACACACCGTCGCCCTTCTTTTCCATTCCGCCGACCATACCCTGTTCTTCGCCTGTAGTAGCATATGCACTGTCATAGGTATAGGCATCTCCTAAAAGCTTGCCGTTTTCAAATTCATAGCGTTCAAAATAACGGTCATTCGTATAATTTTCCTCTTCAAAATCTACATTCTCAGAAATCTTCGTTACCGTGATATGGTAAACACTTGATTCATCCATATCCTTCAAATCAATTTTGAGTGAGCTTTTCGCATCCTTATAGGTTGTACTCTGAACAACAGGTGCGCTTACAATACCCGAAAGCCCTTTATACATAACCTCTTCTACTGTTATGCACCATTTTGAGTCCGCGTCAACCATAGCCGTTGCATCCAGGTTTTTCAGCTTAACTACAGCATCCCCGTCACGGCCGCCGCAGATAATATCTATCTTATCCTCTTTATCATTGATTGAGGCAATACCCATAAAGCCTTTTGAGGAATACGGCGCTTTTCTTTTTATAAACGCATTTTCAAAATTTGATTTAAACAAATCAAGGTATTCAGAAGCAAGTGTCTGCCCCTCCATATCGGCATACCAACGATAGAGCCACCAGTTTGCATTCGGCGAATTATCATCAGCCGCAACATCACAAAGATTATCAGCAAGGCGCCAATACGCATTATCGGCATACACCTTTGTTGTTTCAATCTGCGTTATGTATTGAAGCATTTTACCGGGCAGTCCGTTATCACACATTCTGCCGTATTCCGTTACAATAATCGGCAAAGCCTCAATTCCGAGCTTTTCTTCAAGCTGGCGGTATTCTGCAACATGATGCTGCCAGAACAGAACTGAATAGTCATTCAGCTCATGATAAATCATAATTTCCGGCACACAATTATTCTTTGCACAATAGGTTAAAAAGCGTTCGATTTTTCCGCTTTCATATTCATAAAAGCCAGGACCGCCAATCAGAGCATTCGGATTGAGGGACTTAACATAATCATAGGTAAGCTTCCACGCTTCAAAGAAATTCTGCTCGCCCTGCTCAGTATATGCACCATACACGCCATATTTGGCATCTTCACTTTCCATAGTTTCGCCAAACCAGATGCCGTTATCACATTCATTATAAAGGCAATAAACTACCTTATCGCTGTATGGTTCATCAGAAAGATAGGTAACGGATTTTTCAACCTTTGGAAGAAAATCTTTTTCCAGATATTCTCTCCAATCATATGTGCCTTCACTGCGCTGTTTCTCTATACTATCGTGATCGTAATACCATGTTGAATAGGCATCCTGCAGATACACAACATTATAATCTGTATTATCAAGCTGTTTATAAACATGAGAAATATCGCCAATCGGATGCTGCAATCCGCCTGCAACCTTTTGCGAAACAGATGAAATATCAATACTCTCCGTCATATTCTTTGACGGCACACCCTCCTCGGCAAGGCCATAAAGGTAGCCTGATGCACCTGAGGTTACGCTTCCTGTTTTCTTACTCATATCAACAGTCAGTGACGGTTTATAAAACAGGAAAAAGCCGCCGACACAAAGACCGATTATGACAACAATACATAAAACAGCCAAAAGAAATCTTTTAAAAAATTTTTTCACACAAACATCCCCTTTTATTTAAAACAAAAACAACTGCGGATTACCAGCTTCCGCCGCCACCGCCGCCTGAGCCGCCGCCTGCGAAACCGCCTCCGCCGCCGGAGAAGCTTCCGCCCGAGCTTTGCGGAGAAGAGGTCATAGCCGTTGAAGCTGAATTAAAGGTTGTATTAATAAAATGATAGAACAGAATTCTGTCAAACGCTGAGCCGCCGTACCATGTTGGCGGTTCAAGTGCAATGCTTTCAAAATTCTTTGTCCATTTATCCGATACACCAAGAACATATGCATAAGGCAGAATGTCATAATAATATTCGGGGTTTTCATCAACAAGCATTTCAAGCTTTTCCTTTTCAGCCGTTTCAAGGAATTTTTTAAAGCCCATTATTCTTTGGAGATATTCATAGCCCTTATCTGTTCTTCTTCTGATTAAGAAAGAGAATAAAGCTGAAATGACACCAATAGCTACACCGGCGAAAACTGCAATTGTTTTTTCACTGCCGCCGATTGTTTCCGAATGAATTGCGATAGAAGCAACGATGCTCAGAATAGAAAGCACAACGCCAACGAGCACCATTCTCATAGATTTTGCATCAAAAACAAGCTTTTTATTTGCAGGCGTATTTACCATAGTTGTTATTTTTTCAATTGTTTTATAAAACTTATTCTGCAAATCCTTTTTGGTAACGGCATTCTTGTTTTTAAATAAACCATCAAAGAAAACCCGCTTGCAGGCATCATTACCGTAATAAGCATTCTTTGCACGCTCAATAACAAAATCCGTTTTCGTACCGATAAGCTTCTTTTTCTCAACCTGGTTAATTCTGATATAGCCCTCATTTGCAAGTTCTATCAAAAGCGGAATTGTATCCTTACTTGTAACAAGCCCCTGTTTCCAAAAGGCAACATCAAGGCTGCTCATATGATCAGGAGGATAGAATTCAACAACCTCAACAACCTTTTTATCCCTGCCGAATTTAAACCAAAGGATAAAAACGATTATCAAAGCAATCAGCGGAATAACAACCATAGACGCAAGGCGAATATAATATTCCGTCATATTGAAATAGAAATATCCCTCAGGAAGCTCAAGCCTTAAGGTTAACGCTTCATTCGGATGAAGCTCTTCCGTAACTTTACCGCTTATTTCATTTCCCGTAACCTTATATTCAATCGTATCTGTTCCTACCGTTCCGTAGCTTCCTGTTGAAAGACCAACCTTTTTTGCATCAAATTCCTTTGGCATCGTTACCTTAAAGGTTACATTATCAATATAAGTTTCCCATTCAGAGCCGATAATATTGAAATAAAGCTCATCAAAGTCTTCGCCTACATCCTTGCCCATAACATAGGAATAGGAAATTGTATAATCACGCGGACCGAGCACTGTTCTGTTTTCATCACCAACTCGGATAACATAATAATTATCCTCTGTATCCGCATCATAACTCTCGCTTACAGAAACATTTTTTATCTTTGCATTGATAAAATCTGTTGAGCCGTCTGCACGCTGAATATAATTTGTTGTTGGGATTTCTCTGTAAATGCCGTGCTGATCAACATTGAAATACGCAGAGATTTTCTCCGTAATTTCAAGAGTATTATTTTCAAGCACATTGATGTTAACATCATAGCTTTCAATATAAAATTTCTTAGCAGGGTGCTTTGTATTTGATGCAAAAGCAGGCACAGCAGAAGAAACAAGCAGAATGAAAGCTACAAGAAACAGGCATATTTTTTTAGCTGATTTCATTAGAATTCCACCTTTACAGCTTCTCTTTCAGCAGTGTTTTCAATCGCAAACATCTGCTTTGTTTTAAAGTTAAACATAGATGCAACAATGCTTGACGGGAACATCTGCACCTTATTGTTATAAATCTTAACAATTGCATTGTAATATTTTCTTGCATTTGCAATATCATTTTCCGTGCCGTTCAGCTGATTCTGCAAATTCATAAAGTTCTGATTTGCTTTTAAATCCGGATACTGCTCTGCAACAACATTTATATTTGCAATACCCCTTGAAATTTCCTTGTTTGCTTCAATTTTTTCTTCATCAGACAAAGCGTTATATCCGCCGTTTCTTGCAGCAATAACCTTTTCAAGCGTTTCAGCCTCATGCTTTGCATAGCCCTTTACGGTTGAAACAAGATTCGGGATTAAATCCCAGCGTTTTTTAAGATAAACATCCATTGTTGCAAAAGCCTCATCAACGGAATTTCTTTTTCTTACAAGTGCGTTGTAGGTTGCGCCGACATAAAGTGCAATGAGCAATACAACAGCAACAATTGCAATGATAATAATAG
>JAIDLO010000180.1 GCA_029050995.1 Eubacterium sp.
ATATATTACATTTTATAGAGGGGGAATTCTATATGGAAAAGCCATTTTCGTTTTACCTTGTAACAGATACACATTATTTTGACAGCTCATTTGGCAGAACAGGGCAGGCTTATGAAGCAAGAAGCCTTACTGATCAGAAATGCGTTGCCGAAACACCTGCGATTATTGATGCAGGCTTTGCGCAGATTGCCAAGGATACAGAAACAGATGTAATTCTTATTCCGGGCGATCTGGTTTACAGAGGTGAGTATCAAAGCCATGTTGGTTTAAGAGAAAGATTCTATAAGCTTCACGAGCAGGGAAAAAAGGTTTATTTAATTACTGCCCGTCACGATTACTGTGAGGACGGCGAGCCTGTCGAATTTGAGGGCGATAAGATGATACCTGTAAAAGGTATGCCGAGAGATGAACTCAGAGATTTCTATAAGGATTTCGGATTTGAAGGCGCAATCAGTGAGCATAAAGAAAGTATGAGCTATGTAGCGCAGCTTGCAGACGGAATCAGACTCCTTGCCCTGAACTGTGATGGAGACTGCAAGGATTTTAAAGGCATTTGGGAAAATCAAATGGAATGGGCGCTTGAACAAATCAAGGAAGCGCACGAAGCAGGGGATTACATATTTGCTATGACGCATTATCCGCTTCTTCCATTCTCAGCCATTATGCATCTCATAGGGGATGCAAAGCTGACCGATTGGGAAACTGTTGCAACGAAATTTGCAGATGCAGGCTTGGATTTAATATTTACAGGTCATATGCATGCACAGGCTGTTACCGAGTATACAACAGAAAAGGGCAACAAGATTACAGATGTGCAGACAGGCTGTTTCGTAGGCTGCCCTTGTGCATACAGAAAGGTTACCTTTGAGGACCAAAATACTGTTGATATCAAATCCTATACGATTGATGATTTTGATTATGATAAAGACGGTAAAACTGCCGAGGAATATTTCCGTTGGCGTTTTGACAGAATGATTCTTTGGAAAATGGGAGAAGTTGTTCCGGCTCCGGTTAATGCAATTCTCAAAAAACTTACCTTGAAAAAGCTCGGCAGGCTTCTGTTCATTAAGGTTGATGACAGTATTAAGGACAGACTTGCCGTTGATGCCTGCATTGAATTTGTGCGCAATATCTTTTTGGGCAATGAGCCTTATGTTAAGGGCACACCAATGTATGAAGCTGTTGAAAAGCTTCTTAAAAGATTCCGCTTTGTAATGCGTATACTTGAGAAAAAGCTTGGAAAGAAAAATCCAATACTTGCAGATCTTAATACCTTTATTCTTTCCATGATCGGAGACGAAGAGCAGAGAGATCATAATTTGAAACTAAAGATTAACAGGGGGTAAATAATCGTGTCTGAATTAGCAAAGAAGGCTAAGGCTTACGATCCGAATCAGAAGCACTTAAAATCAAATGAATTTATTTTATATCTTGTAGCTGTTTTCTTCTACACAATGATGACAGGTACTGTAGGATCATACAGAAATAACTATTTGGTAAATGTTTTGTCTTTGCCAAACAAGAGTGTTGCATTATTTAACACATTAACATCAATCATTCCGTTTATACTTAATTTCTTTATTGCTATGTATATTGACGGAAGAAAAACAGGCAAGGGCGGTAAGTTCAGACCATTGGCACTCCTTGTTGCAATCCCAACAGGTATTTTTCTTGTTTTAAGCTTTGTTGCTCCTAATATTACAGGCTCAACGCTTATGATTTATCTTGTAACGGTTGCTGTTTCCTGGTCGGTATGTACAAACTTTGGCGATTGTGTAAATAAGGTTGCTATTGTTATGACACCGAATATGCGTGAAAGGGATACAGTTATGTCCTTCAGAGGTATTGTATCCGCTGTCGGTAACTCAGCCCCTCTTGTTGTTGAACTTGTACTTGCATTTATAGTTAAAGATAAGGGGCTTCGTTATATCCTTGTTGCTTCGCTTTGCGGTGTATTTGGTGTTGTAACAATGCTTCTTGGTATGAAAACCGTTCGCGAAAGAATTACATACAGCAACGAAAGAAAGAACCCTCTTGTTGGTTTTGCAGATGTTCTTAAAAATAAATATGCGTGGACAATTATTATTTCTGAATTGTTAAAGAATTTCAGAGGTATTGCAAAGTATATGGAAATATTCCTTGCTGAAGCACTTTTGGGCGAGGGTAAGCTTCTTCTCTTCGGTCTGCCGACCGGTATCGGAACAGCGGTTGGTATGCTTGTAATTAACTTCCTTCTTAAAAAATTCAATTCAAAACAGCTTTATATTGCAAGCGGTATCTATTCTATTCTTGCAAACTGCATTGCTTTTGCTGTTGGCTATACATATTTCAACAATCCAAGCCCGATACTTCAGATTGTATTTGTTGCAACATTATTCCTGATTGGTTTGCAGTTTGGCGCTTCCAATCTTCTTCCAACAATGTTCCAGGCAGATGTTCTTGAGGTTATGGAGCTTGAAACAGGAAAAAGGCTGGATGCTTCGTTCCCATTTGTTATCGGTATCGGAACAATGATTTCAGGTACAATCGCTTCCGCATTGGCTCCTGTTGTTCTTTATGGAGACAACTCAATCATTCAGTATATCCAGGCAACAGATGCTGTGCCGGATCCTGAGCAGAGCCTTCATACAAAGATAATGCTCTTGTTCTTCTATACAATCGTTCATGGTATTATGATGTTCCTTGCAGGTGTTCCGTTCTTCTTCTATAAGCTTACGGGCAAGACGAAAGAGGATATTCATAATGCAGTTCTTGCACAGCGTGAAAAATTAGCCGGAGAAACAGATGATGAAGCCCCGGCAGATGTTGAAGAAACAGAATAATTCATTTTAATCAAAGTATAACAAAAAGCAGCCTGCTTAAGGCTGCTTTTTGTTTTGCTATTTGTCTAATCTTTTGGCGAATTGAATTAGTAAATCTAAATCCTCGGCTTTCAAATTTTTAGTTTGATTCAGCAGTTCTTTTTGCTTAATAATTTCGGTTTCGTCTGTACTGAAAAATTCTGCCGGAGTAACTCCAAAATTATCACATATATAAAGAAATTGAGGCTTTGAGGGCAATGCTCTGCCGGAGGATATGCTTTGTATGGAGC
>JAIDLO010000181.1 GCA_029050995.1 Eubacterium sp.
TTCTTTTTTTCATTGCCGAACTATTATCCGCCATTCCAGAAGGGCTGTCAAAACCGCAGTCCTTTGCAAGGACAGGTATTCTGCCGGTTTCGTCTGCATAATCCGCATTGAATTTTAAGAAATAATCAAGCGTAAAGGCACAGGCTTCTCCGTGCGGAACGCCGTAAATATTCGTTAACGGGAAAGAGCAGGCGTGGCTTCCCGTTGTTCTCGGATGACTGAACGCAACGCCTGCAACAATGCTTGCCTCCGCCATTTTCTCTCTTGCTTCAAGATTATCCGGCTCATTGTATGCTTTTTCAAGCCATTCAAAAACAAGCCTTGCACTGTAAATGGAACAAGCCGTGCAGACAGGCTGATTCAGCGTACTCCAATAGCTTTCAACGGCGTGGCTTAAAACATCCAGCCCTGTTGATGCCGTTACCTGCTTCGGAACGCTGAGCGTTAATTCGGGATCAATCACTGCGATTTTCGGATACATTGCAGGATCATTCATCGGGTTTTTCAGATTTTTTTCAACATCCGTTAAAACGGAAATGCTAGTAACCTCGGATGCTGTTCCGCTTGTTGTTGAAAATGCAAGCATCGGTATAGCCTCATCTGCCAAAACAGGCTTGCCCTCGCTGTGATAGGAACGAATCACATCATTTCCCTTTGCAATCGCGCACGCTGCTTTACAGCAATCCATTGGCGAACCGCCGCCGAGCGCAATAGCAAAATCGGCGCCGATTTCCCGAATCAGCTGCACACACGCATCCACATTATCCGTTGTAGGATTCGGGCGGATATCGCTGAACACTGCTTTGAGTCTGCCGTTTGCGTTTTTAACGAATTCATCGGCAACGCCGTTTTTCGTGAAACTTTTTCCGCAGACAAGCACACCGCACTTTCCGCCGATTTCGTCTATATATTCGTTTAAATTATGCCTTTTGCCGTTACCGAAAACAAGCTTTACAGGCAGATTGAATTCCCAATTCATTGCGTTTTCCACACTTTCATTTGATTTCAATTTATTATATATTACTATCGCTTTATTTTCAAGTTGCAAAAGCTTTTGTTATAGGTTATAATGCTAAGCAAATTATACGATTTGGTGATTTTATGAAATTAACTTTTAAGCATACACAGCTTGCCTGCTACCTTGCGTATATATCGCAGGCGATAACAACAACCTTTCTTCCCCTGCTTTTTGTAAGGCTCGGCACTGAATTCGGCTTTTCTCTTGCAAAACTCACTGTACTTATAACAATAACATTCTTTACGGAAATTTTTATTGACGCGGTCTGTCCGCTTATCATCAGCAAAATGGGCTATCGAAACGGTATGATTTTCGCAAATATCTGCGCCGTTCTTGGAACAGCGGGACTTGCATTTTTCCCTTTTGTTTTCAAAAATCCGTATATCGGTTTCATTATATGCGATGTGCTTTACGCAGTTGGCGGCGGATTTGATGAGGTACTTGTTTCCCCTATCGTTGAAGCCTGCCCAACCAAGAACAAGGCAAGAGCTATGGGACTGCTTCATTCATTTTACTGCTGGGGCTGTGCCGCAATCGTTTTGTTTTCAACGCTATTCTTCAGCCTTGCAGGAATAGAGAATTGGCGCATACTTGCAATTTTATGGGCATTGATTCCGTTTATCAATATTTTTCTTTTTATGTTTGTTCCGATCCGAACACTGGAAGAGGAAAAGGGCAGCGGAAAATTCAGCGATATGCTTAAAAATCCATTGTTCTGGCTTATGCTTGTCGTTATGATTTGTGCTGGCGCAAGCGAGCTTTCTATGAGCCAATGGGCATCTGCATTCGCTGAAACAGGGCTTAAGGTTTCCAAAACAATGGGCGATTTACTCGGTCCGTGTGCATTTGCTATTTTAATGGGACTTTCAAGAGTTATCTATTCCAGAATTGATGATAAAACGGATATAACGAAAATTCTGATTATCGGCGCCGTTGCCTGTATAGGTGCGTATCTGCTGGCTTCCCTTTCGGGCAATGCAATTGTTGCGCTGATTGGCTGTGCCGTTTGCGGTATCGCGGTTGCACCAATGTGGCCGGGAGCATTTTCAATTGCCGCAAAGGAAATTCCAAAGGCTTCAACAACAATGTTTGCCAGCTTTGCGCTTGCAGGAGATTTGGGCTGTACGGTTGGTCCGTCCATTGTAGGCTTTGTTTCAGGCTCGAATGATAACATTGCAAAAGGGCTGTTGTGTTCCATTGCATTCCCTGCAATGATGATTGCCTGCCTGCTGGTTATAAGAATGATAAACAAGAAAAAGAGAGCGTAATGCTCTCTTTTTTATTTGCAAATATGTTTTAAACATGAAGTGTATCTAAAACTTCTTTTACCTCATCAAGCGTAAAATTATCAAAGTCAAAATTATAGCTCACATTTTCATACAAGATATCTGCTACAGTCCTTGTTGTTGAATCAGCAAATAAACCAGGACAAGTATACACAACAGCATCACAGTCCAACTGATTTATATGGTAACTTTCAAGCACAGTTTTATTGCCCGCTGCATCTAAATCATCATTACCTATATTGTAGTTCTCTGTAGCATTCTGCGACCAAATACGCGCTGAAACATGTATTTCTTTATCTCCCTGTTGATACGCAGTAGCATTCCAAAAATCAACTATCATTATAGTATCATCTTCAATAGTCGGAAAATAAACATATTCATTATTATTCATTTTCTCAGATGTAATAAAGCTGATATTAAAAGTGCTTTTTATCTTATCCGCACTCAGCAAAGCCTTGTCCTTTATGTCGGGAATCTTTTCAATAGGAATGCCATTAATCCCCTCCTGCACAACATCTTTTCCAATATGATACGACCAATTTTCAACCGAAGACTTTGCCATAACGCTGATACTGCCGGCAAGCACAATGATTGCAGCTACTAAAATAGCTGTAATTTTTTTGCCTTTAGAAAATTTAATGCGCTTTTTAGCATTACGATTGAGTGTTTCTTCTATTAATTTATCATCTATATTTCCGATAGCTGACAATAATTTTTCACTATCCATTAAATATATCCTCACTTTCTAAATATGATTTCAGGCTTGCTCTTAACCTATGGAGTTTAACAGACACGCTGTTTTTGCTGATTGAATATTTTTCGCTTATGCTTTCAACGGAATCCATTGCAAAATAGCGGAAAATAAAAAGCTGTTTAGACAAATCACTTTGTTTTTTCAACCAAGCGTTTATCAAAGAAACAAGGTGCTTTTCATCAATTGCATCATCTATTTCATTTGATGATGCCAAACATTCCTCAAGCTCAGACAAAAGAACATCCTGTTGATTGCTCCTTTTTTGGGCATTCCTTTTCTTGAGCATATTCAAAGAATTATTCCTGACAATTTTGCAAACATAGGCGCATAAATACTCAGGATTTTGAGGCGGAATTGAATTCCACACCTTAAGATAGGTGTCATTCACACATTCCTCGCTGTCGTCATAATCCTCAAGGATATTATGCGCAACATTTCTGAACAGCTTGCCGTATTTTTCATTCAGCTCACGGATTGCCGTTTCATTTCTGTTAAAAAACAGATCAATGATTTGTTTATCCTCCATATCATCACCAACCTTCCGAAGGACCTTCAACTATTAGAACAACAAATGTCGGTAAATATTACAATAATTCAGCAAAAAAAGAGGGCATAAGCCCTCTTTTTTTACATTCTTGCTTCTAATCTATAAATCGGAAATCCTTGCTCGGAAAAGCGGTTTTCATATTCCGTAACAATATTTCCCTCAAAATCGCTATTGTGCAAATCCAAACTGATATTGCTCAGCTTAAAGCCGTTTTGAGAAAGGCTTTCGATTGAAAACTCAAAGAAATGCATATTATCCGTTTTCTGATAAATAACAGCATCACTTTTTATTATCTTTTTATAGATATCTAAAAACTGCTTATGTGTTAAACGGTGCTTTGCATATTTTGCCTTTGGAAACGGACAGCTGAAATTCAGATTGATTTCGCTGATTGAGTTCTTTGGAATATAGCTTGGCAGATATTCCGCAGTACAATTCATAAATTTAATATTGGAAAGCGCCATTTCCTGCGCTGTTTCACAGGCAGTTACAATAACATTTGCCGCTCTTTCAACTGCAATGATATTCACATCCGGATTTTGCTTTGCATAGGTGCAGGCAAACGAACCTTTACCGCAGCCAACCTCCAGCATTACTCTGTTTGAATTGCCGAAAAGCGCTTCAAAATCAAGCAGTTTAATTTCGTTTTCCGCATTTTCATAATTTAAATCTTCATTAACACATTGAATCAGATAATCAGAGCAGGCTGCAAGCCTTTCCTCTAAATTCTTTTTTCTTCTCATTCTCATAGAATCACCGTTTGCATTTTATCATAAAATCTTTTATCGGGCAAGTCCGTATTGATTTTATTATCGTTTTATAATAGAATTATTTTAGAAAATACAGGGAGGTCATACTTATGACAGAAAAAGAAAGAATGGACGCAGGTATGCTTTATATCTGCGAGGATGAAGATATTATGCAGGTGCAGCTGCAGCATCTTGAAAAGCTGTACGATTTCAATGAAACAAGGCCAAGCCAGCTTGAATTAAGAGATAAGCTGCTTCACGAAATGTTTGCCGAAATCGGCAAGGACTGCTATATTGAGCCTCCGCTTCGTGCAAACTGGGGCGGTGCACATGTTCATTTTGGCAATCATGTTTATTCAAATTTCAATTTAACGCTTGTTGATGACGGAAATATCTATGTCGGCAATGATGTTATGTTTGCACCGAATGTTGTTGTTGCAACGGCGGGACATCCGATTTGCCCGGAGCTTCGTAAAAAAGAATATCAGTACAACGCGGATGTGCATATCGGCAATAATGTATGGATTGGAACAGGCGCGCTGATTATGCCGGGTGTTACAATCGGCGATAATACAGTTATCGGTGCAGGATCTGTAGTTACAAAGGACATTCCGTCCAATGTTATCGCAGTCGGCAATCCCTGCAGAGTTATGCGCGAAGTTAACGAAAAGGATTACGAATATTATTTTAAGGACAGAAAGATTGATTTGAAAATAGAGCGTGAATAGTATAAAAAAGACCTCTCGATTGAGAGGTCTTTTTTGTTGAATTATTTTGTTGGAACAATCTTGTCCACGCCGCCCATATACATACGAAGCGGTTCCGGGATAAGGACTGAGCCGTCCTCCTGAAGATTATTTTCAAGGAATGCGATTAACATTCTTGGCGGTGCAACAACAGTATTGTTGAGCGTATGTGCAAGATAATTGCCGTTTTCGCCCTTAACTCTGATCTTGAGTCTTCTTGCCTGTGCATCTGAAAGGTTTGAGCATGAGCCAACCTCAAAATATTTCTTCTGACGAGGAGACCAAGCCTCAACATCAATGGACTTAATCTTTAAGTCTGCAAGGTCGCCGGAGCAGCATTCAAGTGTACGAACAGGCACATCAAGTGAACGGAACAAATCAACTGTATTCTGCCAAAGCTTATCAAACCAAATCTTTGATTCTTCCGGCTTGCAGACAACAATCATTTCCTGCTTTTCAAACTGATGAATTCTGTAAACGCCTCTTTCCTCAATGCCGTGTGCACCCTTTTCTTTTCTGAAGCAAGGAGAATAAGAGGTTAAGGTTTTCGGAAGCTCTGCTTCAGGTGTAATGGTATCAATAAACTTACCAATCATAGAATGCTCGGATGTTCCGATAAGATAAAGGTCCTCGCCCTCAATTTTATACATCATTGCATCCATTTCAGCAAAGCTCATAACGCCGTCAACAACTGCTGAACGAATCATATATGGCGGAATGCAATAGGTAAAGCCTCTGTTGATCATAAAATCACGAGCATAAGCGAGCACTGCGGAATGAAGTCTTGCGATATCGCCCATAAGATAATAGAAGCCGTTGCCTGCAACCTTGCCTGCTGCATCAAGGTCTATACCATTGAATTTATCCATAATATCGGTATGATACGGAATTTCGTATTCAGGAACAACAGGCTCGCCGTATTTCTGAATTTCAACATTTTCGCTGTCGTCCTTACCAATCGGCACGCTGTCGTCAATAATATTCGGAATGGTCATCATAATGGTTGTAACACGCTCATTCAGCTCAGTTTCCTTTTTGGAAAGCTCTTCAAGCTCATCTGCCTGCTCTTTAACCTTCTGGCGAAGCGCCATTCCCTCTTCCTTTTTGCCCTGTGCCATTAAAGCACCGATTTCTTTTGAAATCTTGTTTCTGTTTGAACGAAGCTCGTCCGCTTTTTTCTGCGTATCTCTTCTTTCCTCGTCAAGTGCGATAACCTCGTCAACAAGCGGAAGCTTATCGTCCTGAAATTTCTTTTTAATGTTTTCCTTAACAATTTCGGGATTTTCCCTAACAAATCTGATATCTAACATCTTTATTCTCCTAACTTATTTGCAATATTTTTCAAATCTTCCTGTGAATAGAATTCAATTTCAAGCGTGCCCTTGCCTTTTCCGTTATATACCTTAACCTTTCTGCCAAGCACCTCTGAAAGTGTTAATTCTACCTCATCATAAAAGCTGTCTCTTCTTTTATATCTTTTCTGTGAAACAGTTTTATCTTTATCCTTGATTTTTGCAAGCCTTTCAACATCTCTTACAGTCAGCTTGTTCTGAATAACATTTTCTGCTGCTTCAAGAATAAGCGCTTCATTATCAAGAGAAATCAGCGCTCTTGCGTGACCTGCGGAGATTTTTCCATCCCTTGTCATTTCCCGAACTTCTTTTGGAAGTCTTAAAAGCCTTAAGCTGTTTGCAATGGCAGGTCTTGACTTGCCAACGCTTGCGGCAACCTCCTCCTGCGTAAATCCGCATTTATCAATAAGAGCCTGCAAGCCTTCGGCCTCTTCAATCGGGTTTAAGTCTTCTCTTTGCAGGTTTTCGATAATTGCGATTTCCATTGTTTCCGTATCCGTTAATTCCTTAACAACAACGGGAACCTCTCTTAATCCAGCCTTTCGGCTTGCACGCCAGCGTCTTTCTCCGGCTACAAGCTGATAACCGCCGTTCGGAAGCGGACGAACAAGAAGCGGTTGAAGTACGCCATGCTGTTTGATACTTTCTGCAAGCTCATCAAGCGCTGCTTCATCAAATGTTTTTCTCGGCTGTTCTTTATTCGGTATAATTTCACTGATCGGTAAAGTGTTTGTTGCAACCATATCTTCGGTTGAGTTTTCAAGCATCAATGCTCCAAGACCTTTACCAAGCGCTGCTTTTTTTGCCATATTGCACTCCTTTTACCATTTTTTCTGTTTCTTGAGAAACTCATCTGCAAACTTTTTGTATTCAAAGCTTGCTTTTGAATATTTTTCGTAATAAATAACAGGCATTCCGTAGCTTGGCGCTTCTGCAAGTTTAACACTGCGCGGAATCATTGTTTTGTAAGCCTTGTTCGGAAAATACTTGTTTACCTCGTCTATAACCTGCTGAGTAAGCTTCAAACGGCTGTCGTACATTGTATAAACAACGCCCTCAAGCTCCAGATGCTCATTATAATACTGCTTAACTGTTCTTACCGTGCTGACAAGTTGGCTTAACCCCTCAAGTGCGTAATATTCACATTGAAGCGGAACAATTAAGGTATCAGATGCCGTTAATGCATTCAGACTTAAAAGCCCCAGGCTCGGCGGGCAGTCTATAATAATATAATCAAAATCTGCAACAATCGGAGCGAGTGCTTTCTTTAAAGCGGTGTATCGTTCGTCTGCCTCCGCAAGCTCAAGCTCTGCACCTGCAAGATTCATCGTTGCAGGCAGAACATAAAGATTGCTGAACTCTGTTTGCATCATAATATCCTTTGCAGGCACTTTGTTTATCAGCATATCATAAGTAGAGTTTGCAATGACTGCCTTGTCTATTCCAACGCCGCTTGTTGTATTACCCTGTGGGTCAACATCAACGAGAAGTGTTTTTTTACCTTTATTTCCAAGAGCAGCCGCAAAATTAACGCAGGTTGTTGTTTTGCCTACGCCACCCTTTTGATTGAATATGGATACGGTTTTTCCCATAGCTGCACCTCCATTGAAATACATTATATAATATAATCCTGTTTTAATCAACAAAAATAAGAATGTTTCACGTGAAACATATAAAGTTTTTTTGCAAAATTGTGTTGACAAAATATGGAGATACAACATATTGATTGTTTCACGTGAAACAATTCAGATAGCTTGTTTGATAATATGGTATATAAATGCAGAATAGCCTACCGGACGGCAGGCTATTCCACGTGATGAAAAGAGGAGAATATGTTAAAACGGTTTCCCGTTTTAAGCAGTTTGAGGTGCTTCGTTTTCCAAAAGCACGGTTTGCTCACTATTCTGAGCATTTTTAGGTATTTTAATATTAAACTCTATATATTCATCTGTTTCAGTTTTATTGCTTTCGGCAGGTATTCCCGCCTCAATCATTGTGTTAATTGCTTTATTGACTGTATTTACAAAAATTCTGATATCCTTAAATATTTTAACAACGCTCTTTGCTTTCTTCGGTTTATTTCCGATTAAGGCATCAATGTATCTTTCGGTTTGCTCAACATTCAGCTTTTTCTCTTTAACGATGTTCAGCACCTGCCAAATCTGTTCTTCACTTTCACATTTCAGTAAAGCACGGGCATGGCGCTCTGTTAAGTTTTCTTTTTCAATAAAGTAACGAACATCTATCGGCAGTTTCAGAATTCTCAGCTTGTTTGAAAGTGCGCTCTGGCTTTTTCCAAGCTTTTTGGAAATCTGCTCCTGCGTTAAATTAAAATGACTTTGCATATGCGCAATTGCCTGTGCCTCTTCAAAAAAACTCAAATTCGCACGCTGTATGTTTTCGAGAACGGAAAAGATTGCGCTTTCTTCGTAATTGCAGTCCACTACGATACAGGGTACTGTCGGCATATTCGCAAGAATGGATGCACGGAGTCTGCGTTCGCCTGCAATAATTTCAAAATAATCACTGTTGTTGATTCTTCTTGCAAGCAGGGGCTGAAGCACACCGTTTTCCTTTATGGATTCAGCTAGGCTCAGCAATTCGTCGGATTTAAATTGCTTTCTCGGCTGATAGGGGTTGGGTAACAGCTTTTCGGTTGGAATTCTTAATACTTCTTCAGACATCTTGTCCACAGCTCCCTTTGTTCCCCTCGCTTGATTAATATAATAGCACAAAGCTAAACATAAAAAAAGGATTTCTCATCAAGAGAAATCCTATAAAATCGACAAATAAGTATTCAATTAGAGCGGCTTGCTTGCTATTTTCTTTGACTTTCGCGGGTATTTTGGCGAAGATTGCGAAATCTTCTTTATTAAAATTAGATTCCTGCTATCTCCGTTTGAAAGTTTCAGTTGAACAACATTGTCTATTGCACCGCCAAGCTCTTGAATTGCATTCTTACCAAGTGCTGTTTCATCATCAGCACCCTTCATGGAAATGTAGCTGCCGCCAACCTTTACAAACGGCAGACAATATTCCGCAAGAACATTCAGCGGTGCAACAGCACGGGTAAAGGCATAATCATACTTTTCACGAAAATCGGCATTATTTCCGAAATCCTCTGCCCTGCCGTGAACAAGCTCTCCGTCCAGCTCCAAAGCATCAAGAACAACATCTATAAATTTAAGCCTTTTTTCAAGCGCATCAAAAAATGTGATATTTAAATCGGGGCGGGCAATCAACAAAGGCAAGCTCGGAAAGCCTGCACCGCAGCCAACATCAATCACTTTGGCACTATTCGCAATATCAAAATGTGCAAGCGGGGTAATACTGTCTATAAAATGCTTAACAACAATATCATCCGGTTCAGTTATCGCCGTTAAATTCATTTTATTGTTCCACTCAACAAGCAGTTCAGCAAACAAGTCAAATCTTTTCAATGCTTTGCTGTCAAGATGAATACCAATATTCTCTGCTTCACTTTTTAAAAAATCTATGTTTATCATAAACTCTCCAATATAATATTAAGCGCTGTTATATCAGCAGGATTAACACCGCTGATTCGGCTTGCCTGTCCCAAATTCTGCGGTCTGATTTTTGAAAGCTTTTCAACAGCTTCAAGCCTTAATCCTTTTAAGGATCCATAATCAATGTCCTCGGGAATTTTTTTACATTCAATTCGGCGCATTTCCTTAATCTGCTGTTCCTGCCTTACAATATAGCCCTCATACTTTACGGCAATTTCAACCTGTTCAAACACTTCATAAGGATAATCGGGTCTTGTTTCATCAACAGGCTCCAAATCCTTATAGGTTACCTGCGGTCTTTTTAAAAGCTCAATCAGCTTACAGCCTTTTTCAAGCGGAGAAGTTCCGCATTTTTCAAGAATTTTCTGCAGCTCGTCCGTTACACGAATGGAGGTATCCTTAATTCTTTTTGTTTCATCAGCAACTTTTTGCTGTTTTTCAAGGAATTTATTGTATCTTTCCTCGCTGATTAAACCGATTTCATAGCCAATCGGCGTTAAACGAACATCGGCATTATCCTGGCGAAGCACAAGGCGGTATTCACTGCGGCTGGTCATCATTCTGTAAGGATCAGAACAGCCCTTTGTTACAAGGTCGTCAATCAGCGTTCCGATATAAGAACCGCCTCGGTCTAAAATAAGAGGCTCTTTGCCTTGAATTTTGAGTGCAGCGTTGATACCTGCAACAAGTCCTTGTGCGGCAGCTTCTTCATAACCGCTTGAGCCGTTGAACTGCCCTGCACCATACAAGCCGTCAATATCGTTGAATTCAAGTGTAGCTTTCAGAGCGGTTGGATCAACGCAGTCATATTCAATTGCGTAAGCTGTACGCATAACCTGTGCATTCTCCAAGCCGGGAATTGTATGAATAAAATCAAGCTGAACATCCTCGGGAAGAGAAGAGGACAAACCCTGAAGATACATTTCTTCTGTTTCAAGTCCGCAAGGCTCAATGAAAAGCTGGTGCCTTTCCTTATCCGCAAAGCGAACGATTTTATCCTCAAAGCTTGGACAATAACGAGGTCCTTTGCCCTCAATCTTTCCGCTGTACATCGGGGAACGGTGCAGATTTGCAAGGATAACCTCTTTTGTTTTTTCATTCGTATATGTAATGTGGCACGCAACCTTGTTTTCAGGTGCATTTTCCGTTTCAAAGCTGAACGGAACAGTATGCTCGTCGCCGAGCTGAATGTCCGTTTTGGAAAAATCAACACTCTGCCTATTTACGCGGCTTGGTGTACCCGTTTTAAATCTGCGAAGCGGAATGTTGAATTTTTTAAGACTTTCGGAAAGCTCTGTTGCAGGAAACATCCCGTCCGGTCCGCTTTCATAGGAAACCTCGCCTATATACACTCTGCCGCCAAGGAATGTACCCGTTGCAATGATAACAGCCTTTGCCTCAAAAACTGCATCAAGCTTTGTTTTTGCTTTCCATGTTCCGTTTTCATCTTTTGTTAAATCAACAATCTCTGCCTGGCGAACATCAAGATTTTCCTCAAGCTCAAGAACATGCTTCATTCCTTTTGAGTATTCTCTTCTGTCAATCTGTGCTCGAAGAGAATGAACAGCCGGGCCTTTACCAAGGTTGAGCATTCTGCTCTGCAAACAGTACTTGTCTGCCGCCTTACCCATTTCGCCGCCAAGTGCATCAATCTCACGAACAAGGTGCCCTTTTGATGTTCCGCCGATAGACGGATTGCACGGCATATTTCCAATCCAATCCAGATTGATTGTAAAAACAGCTGTTTTTGCGCCAAGACGCGCCGAAGCAAGCCCTGCTTCAATTCCCGCATGGCCTGCACCGATTACGATAACATCATATTTTCCTGCAAAATATTCCATAACTTATTTTCCTACACAGAACTTACTGAAAATGTTGTTTACAATTTCTATGTTTGCTTTTTTACCTGTTAAAGAGAGAAGCTCGTCAACCGCCGAATCAACAAGAACATTAACGGCATCTCTTGTTAAACCTGCAATCAGGCAGGAATGCGCTTCAAAACAATAGTTCATTGCATTTGTGCAACAAACCTTTTGCCTTTGATTGGCAAGAATCGGAACGGATGTATCAAAATCAGATACGCCGATAACCTCTTTAATGGCTTCTTCAATTTCTTTTGTATTGTCTGCTTTTTTGGCACTGATGAAAATGCACTTTTCAAAAGCAGATGTAATCAGATCAAGGTCTGCACGCTGTGTTAAATCAACCTTGTTAATGACAGCAATTGCTTTCTTGCCTTTGCAATGTTCAATCAATTTCATATCCTGCTTATTCAGCGTTCTGTTGCTGTCAAAAACAGCAAGCACAAGCATTGCATCATCGAGTTTTGCATAAGCACGCTCAACACCAATGCGCTCAACAATATCTGTTGACTGACGCAGACCCGCAGTATCACTAAGGCGAAGCACAACATTGCCGAGGCGGACGCTTTCTTCAACAATATCTCTTGTTGTACCCTCAATGTTTGTAACAATACTTTTATCCTTGCCTGCAAGCAGGTTCATCAAAGTGGATTTTCCGACATTCGGTCTGCCGACAATTGCAGTGTCTATACCCTGAACCATAGCCTGTCCGTTATCATAATTAACAAGAAGCTCTTTTAAATCACGCGCTGCTTTAATAATTGTATCGCCGAGCGTTTTATCATCAAGATCGGGAATTTCCTCGTCGGGATAATCAACCCAAGCGGCAAGATTTGCCGAACAATCCATAAGCGCTTCCAATATTCCGTTAATTATATTGCTCAAAGAACCTTGAAGTGCATTGAATGAAGCCTGCATTGCCATTTCGCCCTGGGCTGAAATCAAATCGGCAACGCTTTCTGCCTGTGTCAAATCCATTTTGCCGTTGAGGAAAGCTCTTTTGGTAAACTCTCCCGGTTCGGCTGGCTCGGCTCCGGCTTTGAAAACCGCTTCAAGTGTTTTTTCAACAATAAAAAGACCGCCGTGAACGGAAAGCTCACAAACATTTTCGCCTGTATAGCTTTTCGGTGCACGGAAAACAAGGGCAACTGCGTTATCAAGCATTCTGCCGTCTGAAACAATGTTTCCGAATTTTGCTCTGTAGCCCTCAAGGTTTAAAAGAGAAGAGCCGTCTGCAGCATTGAATACTTGATCTGCAATTTCAATTGCGTTTTCGCCACTTATGCGGATAACGCCGATACCGCCTGCAGCATTTCCCGTTGCAATTGCAGCAATCGTTTTTTCCATATATAACCCTTCCTTTCAAAATCCTAAAAAACGGCGGATTTTACTGCAGTTTGCGAGATTGCAATAAAAATACAATTACAATACTTTTCGCAAACTGTTTGTCCGCCGTTTCACAATTTATTAATCTTTTTTAACTTCGATTTTTCCGAATTTCGGTAAATCTGCTCTGTCTGATTTCGGTGCAGCATTTTTAGCAGGTGCAGCATTTGAAGTGTTGTTTCTGCGATAATTATTTCTGCCGCCGTTTGTTGACTGAAGCATAACCTTTCTGTCCTGTCCATATCCAACAGAAACGGATTCAACACCGTCAATTTCCTGAACGGTTGTATGAATGATTCTTCTTTCATATGGATTCATTGGCTCAAAGGTGTATCTTCTGCCTGTTCTTAAAACATAGTTTGCATTTTTGCGGGCAAGATTTCTGAGCGTTTCCATTCTCTTTTCACGATAATTGCCAACATCAATCGTAACTCTGACATACTTGTCACAGCTTTTCTTAACTGCAAGACTTGTTAAATACTGAAGCGCATCAAGTGTTTCGCCGCGACGACCGATAATAATGCCGTAATCCTCACAGCTGATTTCCATCTGAAGCACGCCGTCAACAACAGCGCCCGTAACCTCAGCATCATCAATTTTTAAACCGCTGATAATTGTTTTAAGATATGCAACTGCAAGGTCTATATCTACATCAGCAGCTGTAATTTTAACAGTTTCCTCTGCTTCAGCCTTTGGAGCTTCAGCTTTAGGAGCAGATTTTTTCGGAGCTTCTTTTTTAACAGCCTCTTTTTTCGGCTGAGGCTTTTTATCTGCCTTTTTATCAGCACGCTTTGGTGCGTCTTTCTTCTGCTTCGGCTTCTTTTCTTTTTTGCCGTCCTCATACCAAACCTTTACCTGCGCATCTTTTCCGCCGAAAAGACCAAGCACCTTTTTCTTTGGCAATGAGATAATATCAACATTTATATCAGCTAAAGCCGGAGCGTGAAGACCGGCTTTTGCAGCAGCCGTTGCTTCTTCAACGGTTTTGCCGGTTCCGATAAATTCCTTTATCATACAATCCTCCGATTATTTAATTTTCTTAATATTTTCCTCTCTTGAGCGGCGCTCTATGGTGTTTTCAACCATAATCTTTGCCTGGCTCTTTCTTGGAGGGAAGAATTTTGCAATAAATAACTGCTGGAATACTGCAATAAGGTTTGAAATAATCCAGTAGAAGCCAACTGCGGCAGGCACTTTGAATGCAATGTAGAATGAGAAAAGAGGCATCATAAGCATCATGAGCATCATCTGGCTCATCTGCTGTGCTGCAGCCGGGTTGGTTTTCTTTGAAATCCTTGTTGAAATAAGTGTTGAACAAAGAGATGTAAGCAGTGATAAAATCGGAACAATAACGATAATTCCGTCTTTCCAATGCGGAATAGCCGTCATATCCAAACCGCCAATGTACAGTCCTGAACGGAAGCTGTCTATCGCAGAGATTTTATCAGCAGTAAACATATCAGGAAGCTTTGCAGCAAGTGTTTCTTTTAATGCATCCCAATTTTCAAGAATACCAAGCTGCATATAGTTTCCGCTGTATTTTGCATCTTCTAAAAGCTTTATAAGGTATTCAGACTGATCATTGATATTGCTGATGCCGATAACATAGGAAAGCGGATAATAGATAATTCCAACGATACCCATAAGGAAGATCATCTGGAAAACCATAGGACCGCAGCCCATCTGCATAGGGTTGTGACCTTCCCTTGCGTAAAGCTCCTGCATTTCCTCGTTCATCTTAGCCTGCGCCTTCTGACGCTGCCTTTGATCTGCTATGCCCCTAACGTTATATTTCTTTTGGATTTTTTGAATTTTTGGCTGAATTCTTGCGCTTTTTGCAGTAGTTTTCTGCTGCCTTATATTGATAGGAAGCAAAACAAGCCTTGTTAAAATCGTAAACAAAATGATTGCAATGAAATAATCATTCTGAAGAATATCAAGCAAAAAGTGCATGCATTTACCGAAAAGCCAGTAAAGCGGCATAAACGGACCGCCGCCGCTTGCAGCCATTTTAAGTAAAATAGGGCTAAGAATATTCATTTAATTTCCTCATTTTTATTCTTTTTGGGAGGAACAGGATCGTAACCGCCCTTAAAAAAGGGGTTGCACCTTAAAATTCTTCTTATCGCAAGAAGCGTGCCCTTAAAAACACCATGCACCTCAATTGCCTCAATCGCATATTGAGAGCAGGTTGGCACATAGCGGCAAGAGCCGTGTGAAAACCTTGGGCTTAATGTAATCTGATAGGTACGGATCAGAAAAATAAACAGCTTTTTTATTAGATTCTTC
>JAIDLO010000182.1 GCA_029050995.1 Eubacterium sp.
AAAAATGAAAGTATATATTTCCAGTGCTGAAAATATCATTGTTGTTACGATCATAAAATATTTTTGGATTTTATTGCTTTCAAATATTTTTAATAGAATCTTATAATTACGCATATCGTTTTTCCTTCCCTGCAAATCCTTTCAAATATATAGTGTCAACTTTGAAGAAATGTAACAAAAATATAAAAAATAAAGGCAGAAAATTCTGCCTTTAAAAATTTTGTTGTTCTCTATAAATCAATTCGGTTTCATTATGAAAATGGTTTACCATTTATTATGTACTCTTTCTGCGAAAACCAATTTATCCTTAACCTTAATTTCCGTGCCGTCATCAAGGATTGCTGTTCCCGAAATTAATCCGAAAACCTGATGCGGGATCATACAGATCAGCTTTAAATCAACAGGTGCCTGCCTGTCTATAATCGGCTTGAATTCCATTTCAAATCTGCCGTCTGATGATGTAAATGTCCAAGGCTCGGTGTACTTGAATTCGCCGTTTTCCTGCGGAATATTAAAGGTAATATCCTCTAATTTATGGGACTTGCCGTTATAGAATAGCATATTTTCGCTTGCTGCTGAGGTGTTGCCAAAGCCGTAGCCAATGTTGAAGCCGAAGGTATCGCCGCTGTCAAGCACCATTTGTCCCGAACCCCAATACCAAGTATTGTCGTATGTCCAAACGCCTCTGCCCCAGTCAAGCGTAGCGAGTGAGCCGTTTTCTCTGTTGAATTCATATTTCTTTCCGTCAAACTCGAAAAAGCCGTCTGCACGCATACAGTTTATTTTCTGATTGTAATAGAAATGCTGATCCTTATCAAACGGCGTTGCAATAACCATGCTTTCTTCGGGAATTTCCGTTAAGGTTACATCAAAAACAAGTGCCTTCTTGCTGTTGCAGTAATTATCGTAAGAGCCGTAAAGGTGTCGCTTTTCGCCGTCATTTTCAAAATGCATATCGCAGGTGCCAACCTTGGCGCTTACATCGCCGATTTCGCTTGTTGCAGGCAGATTCAGCTTGCCAAGCGGGAAGAAGCCAAGCTCTGAATCATTGAACTGAACAGGGTTTTCGCCGTATTCAAGATGAGAAACAGAAAGGCAGCTTACATAGCCCGAATCGGAAAGTGTCAGGCACAAGCCGTAATCCTGATTGCCGATATAGTAATAATCCCATTCCTTAATTCTCCATTTCGGCGCTTTGATGTCTTCTCTGCCGTACTGCCATAAAAGCTTTTTTGCAAAGCCCGGTTCGGCAATATTTCCGTTTGAATCAAGAAGCCTCTGCTTCGCTGTAATCTCGTGTTGCATAATATTTACCCCTTTTTCTGCAG
>JAIDLO010000183.1 GCA_029050995.1 Eubacterium sp.
GTATATAATAGTATTATAGTTTTTCGGGAGGCAGTACAATGAAAAAGGAAACACTTATTATCTGCATTTTAATTGCTTTAATGATGCTTTGGTTTACAGAAACACTTGGTATGAGAAAAACATCAAGAATCCTCGGCGGCGCTGTTGATCTTGGTTTTTCAATGTTAAGATAGAATTGATATTAAAACAGCCACTTCATTTTGAAGTGGCTGTTTTTTTGTTTAGTACTTATAACCCTTGGATTTCAGATATTTTATTGTGTTATTATCTGATTTTGCAAAGCTGTAAGAAAAACTATCAAGGAGATATTCCAGCTCATAATCGCTGTCCTGAACGCGTTTTTCATCATATGCCTGCATATCTTCAGGGCTCATTTTAATCATTTTTGCTTTTTCTTCTTTCGGTGCATCGGCTTTGAATTTATAGAATGTTATTGTGCAAACGGCATCCTTTCGTTCGCCGAAATTAATCATTTCGTCATTCCATTCTTTATAATACTCAGGACTAAAGCCGTTTTCGGTAAGAAGCGTATAAACATAATCTGTTTTCTTTAAATCCTTTTTAACACATTCAAGGAACGCACTGAAATCATCAAGCTTCAGATAGCTATACGATATATCATCCGTTTTCGCTGTTTCTTCCGTCAGCATTTCATCTTCATATATGGGAGAAAGATAGGGGGATATTTCTAAAAACAGAACATCCTTGCCGAAATTTACAGGAGAAATCTGATTAAGGCATTCATCTGTTTGAAGCACATCGGCAAACGCATCGCTTGCTAAAGAAGCATATGCTGTATAACTGCGAGTAACTGTTTTTCCGTTTTTCAGCTTGTATTTGAGCCTTACATTATTCGCTGCATCATATCCATCAAACATAACAGCCACAGCACCCTTACTTTGTGCTTTATCTGAAATCATAGTTTTATGAAGCGCTGAAACAGCATCCTTTGCCTCATCCGTTGAAAGATTGAAAACATGTTCAAATTCATCATACATACCCAATCCGTCATCATAATAAGATTCCAGAAGATCGGTTATAAAGCCCATACTTACCGGCATTGTTATAAAATTATCCTTTACCTCTACAGTTACACTTTCAACCTCGCTTGCTTCGGGAATATAATCCACATAGCCCGTTGCTTTCGGAGTCAATTCAACGCAAAGAACAACCATTATTGTTATCACAACGGATGTTATAAGGCTTGTAAGTGTCAGCTTATTAAACGCCTTTCTGTAAAACAAAGCGGTTATAATAATTACAGCGATAGCCATAGCAATGATTTCTATGACAACGCTTACAACAATATTGGCATCAAGGCTGAAAAAGGCAAACACATTTGCAAGCAAAAATGCAGTTATAATAACAAACGGCAGAATTTTTCCGGATACTGTTGTTTCGGCAACCTCAGCTTTTCTGCGTTTAAATGCAATCAGCCCTGCTGCATATGCAATAGCTACCTGCGCAGCAAGTGCCGCAAGAATCGGAACGATATTCTTTATTCTATCATCTGCAGAATACAACAACGAAGCATAAGGAGATACAATAAAACTATAATCACGCTCAAGAACAAAGCCCCATATTGTGTTTACATAAGAGGTTAACCCCATTGCCATTCTGAAGCCGCAGGATAAAATGAAATAGCTTATAACAAAATAATGCCATTTTCTTCCCGAAATTACTGCGCTTACAACGAATAACGCAAGAATAGCAACTGTTGCAAACAAAGCGATAAGCATAAATTTTGCAAAATACGCAACATCAAGCACATAAAATTTTGCAGGATAAACCAAATTTGATTTAATCAAAAAAAGGGACGCTGCAAAAGGAATGGCAAAGCACAATATAATATTGATTAACACAAACAGAAAATTTGCATTATAATACGCTTCCCTTTTAACCGGCATTGCAAGCAGAAAATCAGATGCTCTTCTGCTGAATAATTCACGATACATTGTATAAACAAAAATCAGCGCTATGATTGCGGAAAATACAGCAAGCAACGATGAAACAATCAAGCTGAATACATCCGTTATATCCTGCGTTTCCGTAGGCTTTAAGCTAAGCATATCTATAATAACTAAGATTGTTATAGACAGTGTAAAAAGCGGAGATAATATCATGCTCAATATATTCCGCCTGAAAACATTTTTCAGCATAGGCGCAAAGCCGCTATGCTTCTGAGCTGCAGATTTCATATTCTGCCCTCCTTATCGTATTAAAACTTATAACCGATTTCTTTAAGAAAAGAAACCGTATTTTTATATTCATCTGTATTGATAACAATATAGGATTCGTCAATCCATCTATTTCCATATATATCATCCAGATTCTGCCTGTAATCAGCCAGAAGCATATCTTTCGGAGAAAGCTTTTCAAGCTTTTTCTTTTCTGCATCATCAATACCCGATGCAAATTTATAGAAGCCCAACTGCAAACCATTTTGCGAAACCTGTGTATCTTCAAGCGCTTCAATGGTTTCTGCATCATATTCTTCATAACCCGTATTTATATACATATCGGTATCCCGAACAAAGCTGTACGAATCTATATTTTTCAAATCCTTTTTTATACATTCATAAAGCTTGCTGATATCTATATTTTCAAAGAAAGCCGTATTTTTATATGAGGCTTCGTTAATAACATCCCATCGTTCGGATTCAGCAGAAGCCAGATCCTCAACTGTTACAAAAAGGATATTCTCAGGCTTGAATCTGATATCAAAAATACTAAGCTGGTTTATACCCTCATCCGTTTTAAGAAGATCAACATACGCATCAAGAATATCTGTTGTTGAAACATCATAGAAGCGTTTGAATGTTTTGCCGTTTTCAAGCTTATATTCTATGCCGAATGATGTATTGCCCTTGCTGTAATACTCCTCCGAATAAATATGTTCTCTTGTTTCGTCTGCAAGAAGCTTATTATGAAGCTGCAGGATTTTATCCTTGGCTTCATCACTTGAAAAATCAAAGCTGTAATTGCCGTAATAGCCTGTAGTATCCAAATACCCGATGCCATAAAGAACATCAATTATACTTGATGAACCACGATTGCCGTAATTACATATTGTAACCGATTTTATATCTTCTTTTTCCGGAATCGTATATACAAAAGTTTTTTCGGGAATAAGCTGAACAGAAAGCACGCATACTGCCGAAACGGCTAATGCGCCTGCAATACTTGCCAACACAGGCTTTGACATAGCTTTTCTGAAGAATATTGCAGATAAAACTACACCGGTAAGAACAACGAAAAACACAGCTGCCATGATTCTGCCGGAAAATGAAATCTCATTGCCGAGTCCAAGACAGACAAATATTTCTGCCAAAAAGCAGATTCCTGTTAAAACAAGGGGAAGCACCTTTCCCGAAAGCCTGCTTTCAGCAACCTCTGCCTTTCTTTTTTTGAATGAAAAATATCCCGCAGCATAAAAAACAGCAAGCTGAACAGCCGCAGATATAAGGTGTTTCCAGATCAGCGCATTCGTTACATCAGTAAAAAGAAGATTCAAAGCAGAAAAAGTGTATGCTTCGCTAAGATTGATCCAAGCACCATAAATCGTATTCATATAACAAATAAAGCCTAATATTCCGACATAGAACACTGCCGAAGAAATAAAACTCAAAAGAATATACTGCCACACTCTGCCTGCGATAACAGCACACATAACAAATACTGCATAGATTACGACAACAGCAGCAAAGGACATTAAAACATATTTCAGAAATCCGCCTGCCTGAAGATTTACAAAGCGGAAATCTCCGATTGTATTATAATTAACTACTATCATGCTGATTATATAAAATGCTGCATAGGAAACGGCAAAGCTTATAACGCCGAAAAGGAAATTTGCATGAAACCATATACTGCGCTTAACAGGAAGCGAAAAATGGTAATCAGATGCTCTTTTGCTGTATATTCCGCGAAACATAGAAGCAGCAAGAATAAATGCCTCAAAGCCTAAAACAGCAGCAACAAACGGAAAAACTTCGGATGAAAATTCATCGGTTAT
>JAIDLO010000184.1 GCA_029050995.1 Eubacterium sp.
ATATATTACCAAATATATCCGATTATTTCAATAGTAAATATAAATCGTTTCGTTTTAATTTATTTTTTTACTTTTATTAATAATTGCATAATAATTTTGTGTTAATTTAAAACAAACGAAATTAAACTGAAGGAATGTAAATGACAACAAACCCGTACAAAATACTCGGCGTGCCGGACGGAGCATCAGAGGATGAATGTACAAGTGCATATAAAAGGCTTGCAAAAAAATATCATCCCGATTTGAATCCGAACAATCCCGAAGCAGCAAGCAAAATGGCTGAAATAAATGCTGCTTACGATCAGATTAAAAACGGCAGTCTTTTTGAAAAAAGTTCATACAGTAGTTCTTCTGCATATCATTACAGAAAGCAATCCGCCGCTTCGCCTGATTACTACACCTCTGCTGCACAATTTATCAACAGCAGACATTTTGAACAGGCACTTAATGTGCTCAAAAACATTGAGGACAGAACAGCACAATGGTATTATCTTTCGGCAGTTGCGAATATGGGGCTCGGCAGACGAAGCCTTGCACTTTCACAAATTCAGCAGGCATGTGCAATGGAGCCGGACAATTTTACTTATTCCGCCGCATACAGACAGATCAGAAGCAATCAGCCGAGAGAAACCCATTATTACAGAGAATATACCGATTCTGATATTTACGAAAAAAGAACGGAGTACAATTATCCGCCGCAAAACAGCGGATGCGGCGGTGGCTGCCTGGGCAGATTCTTAAAAATCATTTTACTGATTGCATTTATTCAGCTTATTATTTCTTTCATAACCTCGTTTACAGGCGCATACAGAAGAAGCCGAACAGCCAAGGAAGCGCCGACAAACGCCTACAGCGAAACGACAACAGAAAACAGTGCTGATTATTTTGGAAATGATGATGATTCAGATTCCATTTTTTATTAAAAAATTCGATATTCTCCCTTCTATAGGCAATGGGAAAATATAGTTTTCTCACTGCCGAAACAAGGCTTTGGTGTGTTATGCATCATTGCCTTGTTTTTTATTGTTGACAAATTGGTTTATTGATGATAAACTAAATATAGGTTTACAACTAATAAACCAAAGGAGGAAATCAAAATGAGTGATTTAAAATTAGGCGCAGTTGAAAGCAGATTTGCCGAAATCATATGGCAGAATGAGCCTGTTGCTTCAGGCGCGCTTGTTAAGCTTTGCGAAAAAGAATTAAGCTGGAAAAAGCCAACAACATACACCGTTTTAAGAAAGCTATGCGAAAGAGGTATTTTTCAGAACGAAAACGGCATTGTTTCATCGAAAATAAAAAAGGATGAATTTTACGCAATGCAGAGCGAGCAATTTGTTGAAGAAACCTTTAAGGGCTCTCTCCCCTCCTTTCTTGCTGCATTTTCAAAACGAAAAAGCCTTTCCAAAAGCGATATTGAGGAAATTGAAAAAATGATTCAAGCGTACAAGGAGGACTGATTTATGGATGCTGTTTTTCTGAACCTTGTAAACATAAGTATAACAGCAAGCTACATTGCAATCGCTGTTATCCTATTCCGATTTCTGCTGAAAAAAGCACCCAAGGCATACACCTGCATATTATGGCTTCTTGTTGCATTCAGGCTTTTCATTCCTGTTACAGACAGCGGACTGCTTTCCTTTGCAAGCAATTTCAGCCTTATACCAAGCGCAGAGGTTTTGCCGAACAGCTTTATAGATAACGAATCTCCGCAGTTCAATGTTAATTTCGGAATTGACAAGATTGATATAAGAGTGAACGATTATCTGAATGACAGATATGCAGAGGGCGTTACCGTACCTGCAAATATGGGCAATAACCTTATGACAGTGCTTGGAATAATCTGGATTATCGTTTGCACGGCTATTATTCTTTACGCAATCGGCAGTTACATTTATTTTCGCAGAAAAACCAAGGCTTCCCTATGTGTAAAGGGAAACACCTTTATATGCGATTATATATCTACGCCGTTTATTCTAGGGGTTATCAAACCTAAAATTCTGCTTCCGTCAACACTCGGCGAGGAAGAAAGCAGATATGTTCTTGCCCACGAAAAGGCACATCTTAAAAGGCTTGACCATATATGGAAGCCGCTTGGCTTTATGCTGCTTGCCGTTCATTGGTTCAATCCGATTCTGTGGCTTTCATATATTTTATTCTGCCGTGATATAGAGCTTGCCTGTGATGAATATGTTATTAAAACGATGAACAGTGATGATAAAAAGGCATATTCAATGGCATTGCTGAATTGCAGTGTTCCGAAAAAACTCATATCAGCGTATCCCCTTGCATTCGGCGAAATCGGCGTTAAGGAAAGAATAAAAACGATTTTGAAATATAAAAAGCCTGCCGTTATAACAAGTATAATTGCAATAATTCTTTGCATAATTACAGCAATTTGTTTTCTTAGCAATCCGCAAAAAGTAAGCCTTAAGGAAACAATCAGCGAATATGTAATCATTAATATGGATGAGATTGAATTTGATGATGGCAAGGTAATATGCTTTACAGATAATAAAAACGACTTTGAATATGTTTTAAATGAGATGAACGAAATTACAATGGGAAAAAGCCCTGTTTCATACAGAAATTTTAATAATAGTGATAAATCCATTACTTTCTATTATAATAATCCGGATTATGATTATTCTTATGATGTTAATTTTAATGATAAATGTAATCAAATGTGGATATATGATGGCTTTACTTCTTTAGTTTACAGAGTTGATAATCCTGAAAAGGTTTTAAAACTATTTGACAGCATTAAAAGCAGTCATAATACAGAACAGAATAGTTATAAAGAATACTATTATTCAACGGACACGAACGAATTCGTTGTTCCAAGAATTAAATTATATGACAACAAAACTTTTCAGCTCCAAGTTTCAACTTGTGCCCGCAATTTCACATATTGTGCAGGTGATTATGAAATCAAGGATAATAGAATACTATTCAACAGTTACGGAGGAAACTTTTACAGCTTTCAGATTGCTGATAATGGTTTGATATTTGATGCCAAACATTCCAATGAAATAGCCGAATATACATATTTCAGCAAAGAGGAAGACATTGTATCGGATGTCCCTAACAGTGCATTCTTTGAATTGGTAAACGGATAAAGAAAAAGCAGAAGTGATAAACACTTCTGCTTTCATTTTTATAATACCTTTGAAAGGAAATCCTTGAGTCTTGGATTCTGCGGATTCGTGAAGAATTCCTGCGGTGTATTCTCCTCCTGAATAATTCCCTGATCCATAAAGAGAACCTTAGAGCCAACCTCTCTTGCAAAGCCCATTTCGTGGGTTACAACAACCATTGTCATTCCGTCATCAGCAAGGTCCTTCATAACCTGCAAAACCTCGCCGACCATTTCGGGATCAAGCGCTGATGTAGGCTCATCAAAAAGCATAACCTTCGGATTCATTGCAAGCGAACGAACAATCGCAACTCTCTGCTTCTGTCCGCCCGAAAGAGAGCTTGGATAAGCATCTGCCTTATCCTCAAGACCAACCATTTTCAAAAGGCGGAGTGCATTTTCCTTTGCTTCCTCCTTGCTCATAAGCTTTAACTTAACAGGCGCAAGCGTTATATTTTTCATAATCGTTAAATTATTGAAAAGATTGAAATGCTGGAAAACCATTCCCATATGCCTGCGGACTTCGTTTATATCGGTTTTCTTATCTGTTATAAGCTTATCTTCAAACCAGATTTCGCCCTCAGTCGGCGTTTCAAGAAGATTTAAGCAGCGAAGAAATGTTGATTTACCGGAGCCGGACGGGCCGATTACAACAATCTTATCGCCCTTGTTTATTTCATAATCAATTCCTTTAAGAACTTCATTATCTCCAAATGACTTTTTAAGTCCGTTAACCTTAATTAAAGTATTAGTGGTCACTTGCACGAAGCCTCCTTTCAAGTATTGAAACAAGCTTTGTAAGTATCATAACAATTACAAGATAGATAAGTGCAACTGCGATAAGCGGTAAAAATGCACTGAATGTAACACCGCGAATCATATTGCCTGCTCTTGTTAAATCTGTCATTGCAACATAGCCTGCAACAGAGGTTTCTTTGAGAAGAACAATAACCTCATTTGCAAGTGCAGGAAGAACATTTTTAAATGCCTGCGGAATAATAATATAGATCATAGTTTTAGGGAAATTAAATCCCATTGCTCTGCCTGCTTCAAACTGACCTGCATCAATAGACATAATACCCGAACGGAATATTTCAGCAACATAAGCAGCCGAATTCAAACCGAAAGATAAAATTGCAACAAAAAGCTTATTGTTTGAAGACGCAAAAATGATGTAATACATAATAAGAAGCTGAACAACAACAGGAGTACCTCTTATAACAGTAAGATAAATTTTTGCTATAGAATTCAGCACTGAAAAAGCTGCCTTTGAAAAGCCGTGCATATTTGCAGCGTTCTTATCATAGGAAGAACGGATGACTGCAATAACGATTCCAAGAAAGATACCGAGAATTACAGCAAATATTGTAATCTTTACGGTAGTTCCCAAGCCCTCTGCAAGCAGCTTCCATCTGTCTCCCGAAATGAAGTTTAATTCAAACTGTGATTTTAAGTTTTCAAACCATTCTGCCAAATTAATTCTCCTTCCATAAATTTATAAGAAAAGGGAGTGGTTTTATCCACTCCCTTATAAATAATCTATAATTATTTAGCAGGAATATATTTATCAACAATCTTCTGAACTGTTCCGTCTGCAATAAGTTCCTCTAAAGCCTTATTAACATCCTCAAGAAGAGCACTGTTCTTAGGGAATGCAATTGCATAATCCTCATTGGTATACTCTGTATCAAGAATTTTAAGACCGCTGTTTGCTGCAACAAATGATTTAGCCGGTTCATTATCAATGATAACAGCATCAATCTTGCCTGCTGAAAGAGCTGCTACAGCATCTGCACCTGACTGATATTCTTCAAGTGTGCAGGTTGTTTTTTTGGCTTTAATATCATCGCCGAAGTAAATATCACCTGTTGTTGAAATCTGAGCACCAACCTTGTAGGTTACACCATCTGCATAAAGGTCATCAACAGTTTTAATAGCTGAACCCTCTTTTACAATAACAGCCTGAATACCTGTTGCATATGAAGAAGAGAAATCAACACTTTCACGGCGCTCAGGTGTATCTGTTAAGCCAGCCATACCAATATCAGTTTTACCTGTTGATACAGCACCAACGATAGAATCAAAATCCATGTTTTCAACTACAAGCTCTCTGTCAAGCTTATCTGCAATTGCCTGAGCAATTTCAATGTCAATACCTACATAATCTCCGTTATCTCCAACAAATTCATATGGAGGGAAATCTGCACTTGTAGCAAGAGTAAGCTTAGCCTTTTCTTTTCCGTTACCGCCTGAGCAAGCAGCAAAGATTGCGATAATTGCAGCAATTGAAAGAACAACTGCAATTACTTTTGTAAACTTTTTCATAATAATTCTCCTTAAAAT
>JAIDLO010000185.1 GCA_029050995.1 Eubacterium sp.
CATTATCATCTGTTCCCAAATCAAAGAAGCCAACCTGCCCATACATCGTTCTTCTTCTATGCTCTTCAAGATTGCTTACAAGGGCAGGCAGTGCCTGCAGCATAGCTCTTCTGTTTGCGCCAAGGCTATCCAGCGCACCGCATCTTATAAGGCTTTCAACAGCACGGCGGTTGAAATGGCCCGATTGAAGCCTTGAACAGAAATCAAACAAATTCTTATATTCGCCGTTTTCGCGTTCCTTAATAATATCATTTATAAATTCAGAGCCAAGGTTTTTAATGCCGAGAAGTCCGTAATTAATAACATTACCATTTGCAAAAAAGCCTTTAACGGATTTATTGACATCCGGCACGGAAAGCTTTAAGCCCAGCCTTTTGCTTTCAGCAATATAGCGGGCAACCTTGTTTGAAGAATCAAGCACAGAGGTTAAAAGAGCCGCCATAAACTGCGCAGGATAATATCTTTTCAGATAAGCTGTTCTGTACGCCACAAGAGAATAACAGGCGGCATGGGATTTATTGAATGCATATTTTGCAAAATCAGACATCTGATCAAAAATATCATTAGCTGATTTTTCATCTACGCCGTTTTTCGCACAGCCCTCAATAAAGGTAACACGCTCTGCTTCCATAACATCCTTTTTCTTTTTGCTCATAGCACGGCGAACAACATCCGCCCTGCCATAAGAGTAACCTGCAAGCTGACGGAAAATCTGCATAACCTGCTCCTGGTACACCATACAACCGAAGGTGTCATCCAATATCGGCTTTAATAATTGTGTACTATACTGCACCTTTTCAGGATTATGCGAATTTTCAACAAATGTGTCTATCTGCTTGGCAGGGCCCGGTCGATAAAGCGAGTTTGCAGCGATAAGATGCTCTAATTTCGTTGGTTTTAAATTCATAAGCATCTGCTTCATACCGCTTGATTCAAACTGAAAAATGCCCTCTGTCTGCCCTCTTGCAAACAGTTTATAAACCTCGGGATCATCAATCGGAATATCATCTATATTCAAGCCGACATTTCTTGAGGCATCATTTATAACCGTTAATGTACGAAGCCCGAGAAAATCCATTTTTAAAAGACCAAGCTCTTCAAGCGTTGTCATAATATACTGCGTAACAACCAAGCCGTCATTCGTTGCAAGCGGTACATATGATGCAACAGGATCGTGCGTAATAACAACGCCTGCTGCATGGGTTGAGGTATTTCTCGGCATACCCTCTATTTTACGGGCGGTTTCGATAAGTTCATTGACCTGCCTGTTTTCATCCATAAGATTTCTTAATTCTTTGGATTTTTTTACAGCATCATCAATCGTTATTTTAAATTCATTCGGAACAAGCTTTGCAACCGCATCAACAGAGGCATACGGCATTCCCATCGTTCTGCCGACATCCCTTATTGCCGCCCTTGTTTGCAGCGTTCCGAAGGTAACAATCTGAGCAACATGATCCGTGCCGTATTTTTCGGTTACATAATCAATAACCTCCTGCCTGCGTTCATAGCAGAAATCAATATCGAAATCGGGCATTGAAACTCTTTCGGGATTTAAAAAGCGTTCAAAAAGGAGATTATATTTCATCGGGTCAACATCTGTTATGCCGATACAATAAGCTGCAATAGAGCCTGCGCCCGAGCCTCTTCCCGGACCGACAGGAATACCCTTGCTTTTGGCATAGGAAACAAAATCGGCAACAATAAGATAGTAATCCGTATAGCCCATTTTTTCTACAGTTGAAAGCTCATATTCAAGCCTTTCAATATATTCCTTCGGCGGATTGCCGTATCGTTTATAAAGCCCGTCATAGCAGCACTTTTTGAAATATTCAAAATGATTCATTCCGTTCGGCGTTTCATAAAACGGAAGTTTTGTATTGCCGAACTCAAAATCGAAATTGCATTTTTCAGCTATAACAGCGGTATTATCAACAGCCTCGGGGACATCTGCAAAAAGCGTTCTCATTTCCTCTTCGGATTTAAGATAGAATTCTTCGGAATGAAATTCAAGCCCTGTATCTTCCCCCAATATATGGTTTGTTGCAATACAGATAAGCACCTGTTGAATTTTACTGTCCTGCTGTTCAATATAATGCACATCATTCGTTGCAACAAGCGGAATGCCTGTATCATTGGAAAGTCGTTTTAAACCATCCTTAACAATCTTTTGCTCGTCAAGGCCGTGATCCTGAATTTCAAGATAATAATGGTCCTTTCCGAAAACATCAAGATACCACAGGGCAGTTCTTTTCGCCAAATCATAATCACGCTGAAGCAGCGCCTGCGGGATTTCGCCTGCAAGGCAGGCAGAAAGGCAAATCAGCCCCTCGTGATACTTTTCAAGAATATCATGGTCTACCCTCGGCTTATAGTAATAGCCCTCTGTAAAAGACATTGAAACAAGCTTTATAAGGTTTTTATAGCCTGTTTCGTTTTCACAAAGCAGAATAAGATGGTTATAATCCTTATCAAGTACCTTTTCTTTATCAAATCTTGTTCTCGGCGCAACATAAACCTCACATCCGATTATCGGCTTTATACCCTGCTTTTTGCACGCTTTGTAAAAATCAACAGCCCCATACATATTACCATGATCCGTAATAGCAAGGGACTGCATTCCAAGTTCTTTTGCCCTAAGAACAAGCTGGTTTATACGGCAGGCGCCGTCCAGCAAAGAATATTCCGTATGAAGATGAAGATGAGTAAACAAAAACGGCACCTCCCTTTCATTTTATTTATTAAAGTTCTTCAGCTATGCTGACAATCTTTTTTAACCTATGATTCACACCACTTCGGCTAAGAGGCGGATTGCAGATTTCAGCAATTTCCGAAAGGCTTGAATCCGCATTTTCATATCGAATTTCAGCAAGCATTTCCAGATTTTCAGGCAAATACTCTTTGCCTTTAAGACGCCATATTTTTTCTATAGCCCGAATCTGCTGCGAGGCTGCATTGACCATTCGGTTAATATTCGCCGTTTCGCAGTTTGCTTTTCTGTTTGCCATATTTCTGAAATCCTTAACGATTTTAACATTCATCATTTCAAACATAGCATCAGAAGCGCCCATAAGATAAAGGCAGTCTTCAATCGACTCGCTTTCCTTGAAATAAACAACATTATAGCCGTGACGATATGTATATTTCGGGCTTAAATCCATTTCTTCAATCAGCGTTAAAAGGCTTTTTGAAAGATTAAGATATGGAATTGTAAATTCAAGATGATAATCCTTTTCAGGCGTTGAAATTGTTCCGCAGGAGAGAAATGCACCGGCAACAAAAGCATGCACACAATTTTCACAATCAAAATTTGAATGATTGATTTTGAGGCTTGCCGTTCCCTCATGACCGAAGGCCTTAAACAGCTTTGCCGCATCATTTGATTCAGCAACGGAAACCGTTATATTCCTGCCCTTCGGAGAGGTTTTTACAATAGAATCAATATTAAAAAGTTCTTTCAGAAGCTGTTTATAAAGCAGTGCTATATTCTCGTTTTCAGTTTGCAGAGAAACACTTTTAGCCGAAAAGGTTTTTCCGAAAATACACATTCCGTAAAGAAGCGATTTTTTACAGCAGGCTTTTTCATATTCAGTTTTAACAAGTTCGTTTTTAACCTGCATTGAAAAAGACATTTTACAAATTCCTAACTTCTATTAATATCTCTGTGATTAACGGAAACATTATCCCATCGGCTGCAGAAATGCTCTTTTAAGGATTCTGCAATAGCAACCGAACGATGATTTCCGCCCGTACAGCCAATAGCAACAACAACCTGGCTTTTACCCTCTTTAATATAAAGCGGATTGAGAAAATCAAGCATATCAATCAGCTTTGCAAGAAGCTCATTTGCCTCATCAAACGAGAACACATAATCACGAACCTCTTGATCAAGCCCTGTTTTTGCCTTTAAGCTTTCAACCCAATACGGATTCGGAAGGCATCTTACATCAAGAACAAAATCTGCCTCTGCAGGAATGCCGTGCTTAAAGCCAAAGGACATTACATGGATATTCATAACCTCTCTGTCGCTGCCAAGAAGAATCTGCGTTAATCTGTCTCTGAGCTGATTTACGGTAATATCCGATGTATCAACAACATAATCAGCCATTGAACGAACAGAGCTTAATATCTCTTTTTCACAGGAAATAGCCTGCTCGATATTGCCATTGAAACGATCCGCAAACGGATGCTTTCTTCTTGTTAATTTGTATCTCTTTAATACAACATTCGTATTTATATCAAGATAAATCAGCTTAATATCATAATTGAATTTATCCTTTTGATGAAGCACTTCAACAAGGGAATCGAAATTCTCTGTTGAACGGATATCAATAACCATTGCAATTTTATTTCTTGTGCCCTTATTCTCAATAAGCTCAAGGAAAGTATTTAAAAGCAGCGGCGGCATATTATCAACACAATAATAGCCGATATCCTCCATAAAGCCGACAGCAGTTGATTTACCTGCGCCTGAAACACCTGTTAATATTACTAATTCTTTTCTTTCATCCATTATTCTGTTACCCTAATTTCCATTTCCAGCTTAACGCCTTTTTCTTTCATCACTGTTTCACTGCAAAGCCTGCAAAGATTTAAAATATCCGCACAGGTTGCATTTCCTTTATTTATAACAAAGCCTGCATGCTTTGTACTTACCTCAGCACCGCCGACAGCTTTGCCTTTTAAGCCGCATTCTTCAATAAGTGCCCCTGCAAAATAGCCCTCAGGTCTTTTAAAGGTTGAGCCTGCACTTGGATATTCAAGCGGCTGCTTATCCTTTCGTCTTTGAAGAAAATCATCCATTTTGGCTTTGATTTCTTCTTTGTTCCCTTTTTTCAGTTTTACATAAATGCCCGTTATAATACAGCCGTTCTCATAATATGCGGAATGACGATAAGAAAGCTGCATATCCTCAGATTCCAAAAAGCCTGCGTTGCCGTTCCGATCTATATGACTGCATTTAAAAAGAACATCCTTCATTTCTCCGCCGTAAGCACCTGCATTCATAAACGCAGCACCGCCGCAGGAGCCGGGAATTCCAAAAGCAAATTCCAAACCCGAAAGGCTGTTTTCAAGCGCAAATCTGCAAAGCTTCATTAAAGAAGCACCGCTTTCTGCAAAAACAGTTTCTTCATCAAGCAGCCTGATTTCCGAAAAATCATTTGAAAAGCACAGAACTGCGGCATTGATTCCGTTATCAGAAACAAGAAGATTTGAGCCGTTTCCGATTGCAACAAGCCTTATTCCAAACTGCTTACACGCTTTAATAACAGCTGAAACCTCCGCTTCACTTTTCGGAAAAATCATTACGGAAGCATTTCCGCCAACCTTAAAGGTTGTATGATTTTTCATGGATTCATTTTCAGCAAACTGAATATTCTCTTTTTCTAAAAAAGCAATTAAATCTTTCAAAATATCACCATTAACTACTTAAGCCAAGAAGAGCCGCACCGATAATGCCTGCATCATTTCCAAGCTCTGCTTTCATAATTTTTGTTTGTATTTTACTGTGAATTGAATATCTTTCTGCCTGAACATATTTGATGAGCGGCTTCATAAGAGTATCGCCCTCGTTGCAGATACCGCCGCCAATGCAGATAATTTCGGGCTGAAGCGCATTTACAAGATTGATCAGACCGCAGGCAACATATTTGATATAGTTATTAACAACCTTTATACCTGCTATATCGCCCTTTCTCATAGCATCAAATGCTGTTCTGCCGCTTACCTTTCCCTCTTCCTCTGCAAGCTGATGCATAACAGAATCCGGATATGCAGCCATAGCAGCCTTTGACTGATTGATAAGTGCAGTTGCAGAAGCATAAGCCTCCCAGCAGCCTTTTCTGCCACAGGAGCATTTTTCGCCGTCCACCATAATAACCATATGACCGCATTCGCCGCCTGCTGCGTTTACACCTGTAACAAGCTTACCGCCGACAATAACACCCGAACCAACACCTGTTCCGAGCGTTACAGCAACAAAATCCTTTGCACCATGACCGCAGCCTGCATAAGCCTCTCCAAGAGCTGCACAGTTTGCATCATTTGCAACAAAAACAGGAACATCCCCAAGGCGCTCTTTAATCATATTCTTTGCATCAACATTATTAAAGCCAAGATTATTTGCAAATTCAATAACGCCGTCATCATTTACAGTACCCGGTGTACCCATTCCAACAGAGGAAATATCCGCAATTGTAACACCAGCCTGTTCCATTGCTTCATTACAAACCTTTGCAATATCATCAAAAATTTCGTCTGCGCTTCTTGGCGTATTGGTTGGTGTTTTTGCAGTTGATAAAATTTTATATTCATCATTTACAACAGAGGCAACAATATTTGTTCCTCCCAAATCAATACCAATGTTTAACATAATTTAATTCTCCTTATACTTTATGAATTTTTCCAAATTTCAAGTTCATTTTCTCCCGGCTGGATATCTTCCATACCAAGACCAACCATAAGCTCTCTTGCAGCATTATATCCCATTTTTTTCTGGCGGTTATTCATAGCTGCCGTTTCAATAATGATTGCAAGGTTTCTTCCGGGATTAACAGGAATTGTTAACACAGGCACCTTTACATCAAGAATTTTCGTATATGTATCATCAAGCCCAAGCCTGTCATAAGCCTTCGTTGAATCCCAAGGTTCAAGCTGAATAACCATATTTATCTTTTCGGAAACCTTAACCGAACCCATACCGAACAGACGGCGAGCATTAATCATACCGATACCGCGAAGCTCAATAAAATGCCTGATATTATTCGGCGATGAACCTATCAATGTATGATCATCAATTTTTCTGATTTCAACAGCATCATCGGCAATAAAGCGATGACCTCTTTTTATAAGCTCAACAGCCGTTTCGGATTTACCTGCTCCGCTTTCGCCTAATATAAGAACACCCTCGCCGTATACTTCGCAGAAAACGCCATGCCTTGTAATTCTCGGGGCAAGACTTGTATTCAGATACTGAATAAGCGTTGCAAGAAACGGAGATGTTTCCTCATCCGTACGAAGCAATGGCACCTTGTATTCTTCACAAGCCTTTATAAAATAATCGGGAATTTCAAGCCCTCTTGTAATAACAGCAGCGGCAGGATGCAGACCAAGCCAATATCCAAGCGCCTTTTGCTGTGCTTCCTTATCCATTTTCTGAAGAAATCCAAGCTCTGTCCATCCAAGAATTTGTATTCTTAAAGAATCAAAATAATCCGTATATCCCGTAAGCACAATACCCGGGCGGTTTACTTCATTGGTTGTTATCAAAATATCGTTTGCAGCCTTTGGAAGATAAATGATTTCAAGCGAATGTGTATCTATTATCTTCTGAAGAGAAACGGAATAACTTGCAGCCATTTCATTACCTCCTATAATTATACTTATCTTAAAAACATCAGACTCAGCCTACGATCTAACGAGTGTATATCTCGGTGGTCGACGT